>CAJAVE010000272.1 GCA_903945325.1 uncultured beta proteobacterium
ACATGATGCGCGCCATCAAGCAGGCGCTGGACCCGCAAAACACCATGAATCCGGGGCGGGTTCTACCAAAAGCCTCAGATTAGCGTAACGCCCGTCTTGGCCTGCACATCCTCACGCGTCACACCCGGAGCCAACTCCACCAGCTTGAGGCCCAACGGTGTCACGTCCATCACGGCCAGGTCGGTGATGATGCGGTCCACGACGCCCACGCCGGTCAATGGCAACGTGCACTTGGGCAAAATCTTCAGGTCGATGGTGCCGTCTTTCTTCTTGGCCACATGCTCCATCAGCACGATGACACGCTTGACGCCAGCCACCAGGTCCATGGCGCCGCCCATGCCCTTGACCATCTTGCCCGGGATCATCCAGTTGGCCAGGTCGCCCTGCTCGCTGACCTGCATGGCACCCAGAATGGACAGGTTGATCTTGCCGCCACGGATCATGGCAAAGCTCTCATGGCTGCCAAAAATGGACGAGCCTTTCTGCGTGGTCACGGTCTGCTTGCCCGCGTTGATCAAGTCGGCATCGACTTCGTCTTCGGTCGGGAACGGGCCAATGCCCAGCATGCCGTTCTCGCTCTGCAACCACACCTCTTTGTCGGCAGGCACAAAGTTGGCAACGAGAGTGGGGATGCCAATGCCCAGGTTCACATAAAACCCGTCTTCCAGTTCCTGTGCAGCACGCGCTGCCATTTGGTCTTGATTCCATGCCATGATCAAACTCCTGTCTTCGGGGTGATGGTGCGCTTCTCGATGCGCTTCTCGGGGTTGGGGTTGTGCACGATGCGGTGCACGTAGATGCCGGGCAGGTGCACTTCATCGGGCACCATGTCGCCGGTCTCCACCACTTCTTCCACTTCCACCACACAAATTTTTCCGGCCATGGCCGCAGCGGGGTTGAAGTTGCGCGCCGTCAGGCGGAACTGCAGGTTACCGGACTTGTCGGCGCGGTGCGCCTTGACCAGCGCCACCTCCGGCACCAGGGCGTGTTCCATGACGTAGATCTCGCCATCAAACTCGCGCAGCTCCTTGCCTTCGGCCACGATGGTGCCCACTCCGGTCTTGGTGAAGAAGGCGGGGATGCCGGCACCACCGGCACGCAGCTTTTCGGCCAATGTGCCTTGGGGCGTGAACTCAAGTTGCAGCTCACCAGCCAGGTACTGGCGCTCGAACTCCTTGTTCTCGCCCACGTAGCTGGAAATCATCTTCTTGATCTGGCGCGTCTCAAGCAGCTTGCCCAGGCCAAAACCGTCGACGCCCGCATTGTTGGAAATAACCGTGAGGTCTTTGACGCCGGTATCGCGCAGCGCATCGATCAGCGCCTCGGGAATGCCACACAAACCAAAGCCGCCGACCGCCAGCAACTGGCCGTCTTTGACAATGCCATCAAGCGCGGCTGCCGCGCTGGGATATACCTTGTTCATTGCACCTGTCTCCTGTGAAGATTCAACTCCCGTACGATACTACTTATCTCTATACGTAGTTTTCCGTAAAGTCCAACCCTATGGAAATAAATTACCAGTTGGCGTTTGACATGGCCCCCGTGGGTCTGGCCCTGTCACGCAACCGCACCATCATGGACTGCAACCAGCGCTTGTGCGAGATGTTTGGCACCTCACGCGAGCAGTTGATCGGACAATCGTTCCAGGTGCTGTACCCCAGTGCGGATGAGTTTGAGCGCACCGGCGAGCGGATCACCCCCATTCTGAACCGCAGCGGCACCTATGCCGATGACCGCATCATGCGCCGCATGGACGGACGGCTCAAGGGTGAGGCGTTCTGGTGCCATGTGACCGGTAGGGCCCTGAACCGCGAGGCGCCCCACGAGGCCGGCATCTGGTGCTTTGAAGACCTGAGCGCGCGCCGCCCGGTCAAGGCCGAGCTGACAGCCCGCGAGCGTGAAGTGGCCGCTCACCTGATGCAGGGCATGACTTCCAAGCAAATTGGCAAGACGCTGGCCATCAGCCACCGCACGGTCGAAATCTACCGTGCCCGTCTGATGCGCAAGTACAAGGCCTCGACCACCGGCGATCTGGTTCACAAGCTTTCTGCCGCATAGAACACCAGCCCCTCCGATAAAACCCCAAACCCGGCAGGGGTTAGTTAAATCAATCGTTTGATTTAACTAGTCTAGAATCGCGCCCCATGACTACAACGCCTTCCTCTGCCCAGCAGACCGCCAAAGTCCTGCGCAGCGATGGCGTCGAAGCACGCAACCGCCTGCTCGACGCCGCCTTGGGCCTGTTTGCCGAAAAGGGGTTTGCCAAGACATCCACACGCGAAATCGCGCTGGCGGCCCAAATCAATATTGCCTCTATCAGCTACTATTTTGGCGACAAGGCGGGGCTGTATCGCGCTGTGTTTTCCGATCCGCGGTGCAACCCCAGCGTGTCGCCCGAATCCGTTGCCGATGCCAGCATCAGTCTGCGCGAAGCGCTGCACCGCGTGATGGGGTCTTTTCTGGAACCGCTGAAACAGGGTCAGCTGATCCAGCACTGCATGAAGCTGCATTTTCGCGAGATGCTGGAGCCCACCGGTGTCTGGCAGGAAGAAATTGACTGCAACATCACCCCCGCCCATGGCGCCATCGTCGAGGTGCTGTGCCGCCACCTGGCACTGGACACGCCGGACGACGACATCCACCGTCTGGCTTTCTCGATCTCCGGGCTGGGCGTGATGCTGCACATTGGCAGCGACGTGGTCACTGCCGTTCGCCCACAGTTGCTGGCCTCCCACGCAGCGCTGGACCTTTACTGCGACCGCCTGGTGACCTTTGCCATGGACATGGTGGAAGGCGAGGCGCAGCGCCGCGCCGACCGCGCCCAACCCGATTCGTCCAAACCCCCACGCCCCAACCGCAAAACGCCAACATGATGCAGCACTCCGTTCGACTCCTTTTGCCCCTGGCGGCCGCTCTGGCGCTGTCAGCCTGCTCCAGCTTGATGCCACCGACCCAGGTCGACGCCGCAGCGCCCGCCACCTGGCATACACCCCTGCCACACCAGGGCAGTGTTGTATCGCTCACCCAATGGTGGCAGCAGCAAGGAGACCCGCTTCTGGTCGAGCTGATTGCGGCAGCGCAAGCAGTGAGCCCATCGGTTTCGCAGGCGCTGGCGCGTGTGGAGGCCGCGCGTGCGCAGCAGGCGGCAGCCCGCGGTGCGCTGCTGCCCAGCCTGGGTGCACAGATCGCGGCCACCCGTGGCGTGAGCCAGCCCAGCCAGCCGGTTGCCACCACCCAGCAGATTGGCCTGCAAGCCGCCTGGGAGCTGGATCTGGTGGGCGCCAACCGCGCCGTCAGCCGTGCTGCGGTGGCCCAGGTGGAAAGCAGCCAGGCCCAATGGCATGACGCGCGCGTTTCCGTTGCCGCCGAGGTCGCCAATCTGTATTACGGCCTGACAAACTGCACCCAGCAACTCGCACTCGCCCGCCGGGATGCAGCATCGCGCGTTGAGACGGCCCGTCTGACGGATATCAACGCCAAGGTCGGCTTCCTGGCCCCTTCCATGGCCGCCATGGCCCGGGCCAGTGCAGCCGATGCCAGTAGCCGGGTGACCCAGCAAAGCGCACAGTGCGAACAAAACACCAAAGCCCTGGTGGCTTTGACTGCCGTTTCCGAGCCAATTTTTAAGGTAAAAATGGCTATAGCCCCCGTAGAACATGCGCAAGCAGCTATTGTTTCAATAGCAAGTGTGCCTGCCCAAACCATTGCCCAGCGCCCGGATGTGTTCAGCGCAGAACGCGATGTCATGGTGGCCAGCGCCCAGGTCGGCGCAGCCCTGGCCCAACGCCTGCCGCGCCTGACGCTGGCGGGCTCGATTGCCGGCACACGCCTGACCACCAACGGCGTGGACCTTGAGGGCACCACCTGGTCCTTCGGCCCGCTGGCAATCAACCTGCCGCTGTTCGACGGCGGCCAGCGCGCAGCAGCCGTGACGGCGTCAGAGGCCAACTATGCTGCGGTGGTCATGGCCTACCGTGCCAAAGTCCGTCAGGCTGTACGCGAGGTGGAAGAGGCCCTGCTGAACCTGCAAAGCACCGAAGCCCGCGCGCAGGACGCCAGGGTCTCCACCCAGGGCTACGCCGAGACGCTGGCCGCCACCCAGGCCCGCTTTGGCCAGGGATTGGCCAGCCTGGTCGAACTGGAAGACGCGCGCCGCAATGCGCTGGCTTCCGAATCCGCCCAACTGGGCCTGGCCCTGGAGCGCAACCGCGCCTGGGTGGCCCTCTACCGGGCCCTGGGCGGTGGCTTTGATGTGCAAGCAACCACCCATGCAGCCACGCAACCGGCAACCCGCTGAGTCCCGGCAAGCCGCTATCCCATTCACCCCTTCACTGATGCGACGCAACACCACCATGAACTTCCCATCCAACACCCTGGCCCGCAAGCTCACCGTCAAGCCGCTCACGCTGAGCCTGGTGCTGGCCAGTGCGATCACCCTGGCCGCTCTTGGCCTCTTTGCCACCCGAAGCCTGGCCGCCGATGCCGCAAAGCCCGCGGCCGCCGGCAAGCCTGCATTGACCGTAGCCCTGACCCAACCCAGGAGCAGTATGCTGACCATCAAGTTGTCCGCCAATGGCAGCGTGGCCGCCTGGCAGGAAGCCAGCGTCGGCGCCGAGGCCAACGGGCTGCGCGTGGCAGAACTGCACGCCCAGGTGGGTGACAGCGTCAAGCGCGGCCAGCTGCTGGCCAGCTTTGCCGCCGAGAGTGTCCAGGCCGATGTGGCCCTGGCGCGGGCTGCCGTGGCCGAGGCGCAGGCCAATGCGGCAGAGGCTGCAGCCAACGCTGACCGCGCGCGCGCCGTGCAGGGCAGCGGTGCCATCAGCGCGCAGCAGGTCAACCAGTACCTGACCCAGGAGCAGACCGGCAAGGCCCGTGTCGAGTCGGCCAAGGCGCAACTCGATTCCCAATTGCTGCGCCTGAAGAACACGCAGTTGATGGCACCCGACAGCGGTGTCATCTCCGCCCGCATGGCCACTGTGGGCTCGGTGGTGGGCGCCGGCACCGAGATGTTCAAACTGATTCGCCAGGGCCGCCTGGAGTGGCGCGGTGAAGTCACCTCGTCTGAGCTGGGCCGCATCACCACCGGCACCGGCGTGCTGGTCACGGCACCCAGCGGTGCGCAAATGAAGGGCAAGGTGCGCAGCCTGGCCCCCACCGTCGATGCCGCCACCCGCAACGGACTGGTCTATGTGGACCTGCTCGGCGCTGCGCCTGGCGTGGCGGCCGAATTTCCCGCCGGGCAGCCCCAAGGGAAATTGGCCCCCTCGGGGGGCAGCGCAGCACACGCAGTGGCAAGCGTGGGGGCGCATTTCAAGCCCGGAATGTACGCCCGTGGCGAGTTTGAGCTGGGCAGTTCCGGTGGCTTGACAGTGCCCCAGACCGCGGTCGTCGTGCGCGATGGCTTCAGCTACGTGGCGCGTGTGGGTGCCGACAACCGCGTGGCCCAGGTCAAGGTGCAGACCGGCCGCATCGTGGGTGACCAGATCGAAATTCAGAGCGGCGTCAAACCTGAAGACAAGCTGGTAGCCAGTGGCGGCAGCTTCTTGAGCGACGGCGATCTGGTCAAGGTGGTCGATGCCGCAAAGCCCGGACTTAAAACATCAAATATGGCTACAGACCCCGTTCTACCTGCGCAAGCCGCTAGCAAATAAGGAGCAATTCCAATGAATGTCTCCGCCTGGTCGATTAAAAACCCGATTCCCGCCGTCATGCTGTTTGTGCTGCTGACGCTGGCCGGGATGATGTCCTTCAACGCCATGAAGGTCCAGCAGTTTCCCGATCTGGAGCTGCCCACCGTCACGGTGTCCGCCAGTCTGCCCGGTGCCGCACCGGCGCAGCTGGAAACCGAAGTCGCCCGCAAGCTGGAAAACGCCATTGCGTCGCTACAGGGCCTCAAAAACATCTACACCAATGTGCAGGATGGCAGCGTCACCGTGACCGCCGAGTTCCGCCTGGAGAAACCCACGCAGGAAGCCGTGGACGATGTGCGCAGCGCCGTACAACAGGTGCGCAGCGATTTGCCCGGCGACCTGCGCGACCCGGTAGTCAGCAAGATGAACCTGTCGGGCGCGCCCATCCTGGCCTTCACCATCCGCTCCGGGAACATGGACGATGAAGCCCTGAGCTGGTTTGTCGACAACACCATCACCCGCGCCCTGCTGGGTGTACGCGGCGTGGGTTCGGTGGTCCGCGTGGGCGGCGTGACCCGCGAGGTGCAGGTGGCGCTGGACCCGCTCAAGCTACAAAGCCTGGGCGCCACTGCGGCCGATATTTCGCGGCAGCTCAAACAGGTGCAGACCGAAAGTGCCGGTGGCCGCGCCGACCTGGGCGGCTCCGAGCAGCCCATGCGCACGCTGGCCACTGTGGCTACGGTCGAGGAATTGTCGCGACTGGAGTTAAGCCTCTCCAGCGGAAAGCGCGTGCGCCTGGACGAAGTGGCCAGCGTGAAAGACACCGTGGCCGAGCAGCGCAGTTTTGCCACGCTGAACGGCAAACCGGTGGTCGGATTCGAGATCACCCGCAGCAAGGGTGCCAGTGAGGTGGAAGTGGGCGCAGCGGTACAGAAAGCACTCGCCGAACTCAAAGTCGCCCACCCCGATCTGGAACTGACGCAGGCCTTTGACTTCGTGACCCCGGTGCAGGAGGAGTTTGACGCCTCCATGACCATGCTGTTTGAAGGCGCCGTGCTGGCCGTGATCGTGGTCTGGTTTTTCCTGCGCAACTGGCGTGCCACATTCGTATCTGCGGTGGCGCTGCCGCTGTCAGCCATTCCGGCCTTCATCGGCATGCACTATCTGGGATTCACAACCAACGTGGTGACCCTGCTGGCACTCTCGCTGGTGATCGGCATTTTGGTGGACGACGCGATTGTGGAGGTGGAAAACATCGAACGCCACCTGCGCATGGGCAAGACGCCCTACCAGGCCGCCATGGAAGCGGCCGACGAGATTGGCCTGGCGGTGATCGCGACCACCTTTGCGCTGATTGCCGTGTTTTTGCCCACGGCCTTCATGAGTGGCGTGGTCGGCAAGTTTTTCAAGCAGTTCGGCTGGACCGCGGTGTTTGCGATTTTTGCCTCGCTGATGGTGGCGCGCCTGCTCACCCCCATGATGGCGGCTTACCTCATGAAGCCCTCCACCCATGTGCATGAAGAGCCGGTGTGGATGCCGCTGTACTTGCGAATCACACGCTGGACGCTGCACCACCGCTGGATCACCATGTTCTCGGCGATCGGTTTCTTTGTTGGCTCGCTGTTCCTGGTGCCGCTGATTCCCAGCGGTTTCATCCCGCCGGACGACAACTCCCAGACCCAGGTCTACCTGGAACTGCCCCCCGGCACCACGCTGGCGCAAACCCGAGTGGCAGCGGAGCAGGCACGGGCCCTGATAGGCAAAGTGAAGCACGTAGAAAGCGTCTACACCACCGCCGGTGGTGGCAGCGTGGGCTCGGACCCCTTCATGGGCGGCGCCAGCACCGAAGTGCGCAAGGCCACGCTGACCGTGTTGCTGGCCGAACGGGGCCAGCGCCCGCGCAAGCAGGCAATTGAGAGTGACATGCGCACCGCCTTGTCCGAACTGCCAGGCGCGCGCTTCAAGGTCGGCCTGGGAGGCTCGGGCGAGAAGTACATGCTGGCCCTGAAGGGGGAAGACCCGGTCGCACTGACCCAGGCGGCGGCGGCCGTCGAGAAGGATCTGCGCAAGATACCGGGTCTTGGCAACATTTCGTCCAGCGCCAGCCTGACACGCTCCGAAGTGGCCATTCATCCGGACTTTGCCCGCGCAGCCGACCTGGGTGTCACCAGTGCCGCCATTGCCGAGACGCTGCGCATTGCCACCGTGGGTGATTACGAAGCGGCCTTGCCCAAGCTCAACCTGAGCCAGCGCCAGGTACCCATCGTGGTCAAGCTTGCCACCGATGCCCGCAAGGACCTGGACCTGCTGGGCCGCCTGATGGTGCCGGGCGTCAAAGGCCCGGTCATGCTGAGCCAGGTCGCCACGTTCGAGATGTCCAGCGGCCCGGCGATGGTCAGTCGCCTGAACCGGGTGCGCAACGTCAACTTTGAAGTGGAGTTGTCGGGCGTGCCGCTGGGTGAGGTGACCGATGCCGTAGCCAAACTGCCCAGCATCCAGAACCTGCCGGCCGGCGTGCAGCAGGTTGAGATCGGCGACGCCGAAGTACAGGCCGAGATGGTGGCTGGTTTTGGCATGGCCATGATGACGGGCGTGCTGTGTATCTACATCGTGCTGGTGCTGCTGTTCAAGGACTTCCTGCACCCGATCTCGATTTTGCCGTCGGTGATCCTGTCCTTTGGTGGCGCTTTTATTGGTTTGCTGGTCAGCGGCAAGATGCTGTCCATGCCATCGTTCATTGGCCTCGTGATGCTGATTGGCGTGTCCACCAAGAACTCCATTCTGCTGGTGGACTACGCCATCATGGCCCGCCGCGACCATGGAATGACCCGATTCGAAGCGCTGATTGACGCCTGCCACAAACGCTCACGCCCCATTATCATGACCACCATTGCCATGGTAGCGGGCATGCTGCCACTGGTGCTGGGCCTTGGCAACGCCGACAACAGCTTCCGCGCCCCCATGGCGGCGGCGGTGATCGGTGGCCTGATCACCTCCACCATCCTGAGTCTGCTGGTGACGCCCAGTTTCTTCTCCATCGTCGACGACATCGAGCATTTTGTGGGGGTTGCCAAGCGCAAACTGCTGCGCCAGAAAGACAGGGCTGCGCCGCCTGTAGCCAGTGCCAGCGCGCCCTAGTGTTTCGGCGGTGAAATCCGTGGGGTCGTTTACACTGCCAACCAACGATCCTATCGATACTTACCGGAGTAGCGGATGTTTGAATTTCTGGGCCGCGGCAAGAACAAGACCGCCAAGGCAGCGATAGATACCGGCCCTTCAACGATGCCACCGACCGTGCAGTTGGGGCCCACGCGAATAGAGATGGTGCGCCTGACGCTGCACGGCGTACTCAAACTCAATGGCATTCCGGCAAACTGGATTGCAGGGGAAGTCATACCAATACACATTCCAGGTCAAGGCGAGGCCCTGCTGCTGCAACTCGAAATCCGGCACTGGCATGATGCGCTGGTTCTGCATGCACCGGCCCTTGAGGAGGCCTTGCTGAATGGGCTGCGCGGCTTTGACCCGTATGCGGACGAGACACGCTACTTGTTTACCTGGAAATTTTCGTCCCAAAGTGGTTGCCCCTATGTCCATTTGCCGATACCGGTTTTCTGGCAAACCAGTGACCGTTTTGTCATGACACCGGTTGCCCCACCCGCGCGCGAGGCCGTAGCGCCTGTCCCCCTTGTTGCAGACGTACCCGCTGTATTGTCGGCACCCGTTGCGGCACCATCAGCGGCAAACGCCACGCCCCCTCCCGTTGCGCTTCAAGAAGACGACGAATATGACGAAGATGGTTTTCCCCGCACCCATATTCGCGACGACAGTTGAAACGCGCCCCAGTCCGCTACCGGCTCTGTTGCCAGAAGGTTATCCATCAACAGGCATTGAAGGCTTAGCGGCGGTTCTCGGGTGACCCCGAGACGACTTCGTTGGCGGTGCGAAAGCCTTCGACGGCTGTTGGCACTCCGCAATAAATCGCTGCGTGCAGCAGCACTTCCTGAATTTCTTCTGCCGTGGCGCCATTGTTCAGCGCACCGCGCACATGGCCTTTGAGTTCGTGCTGCTTGCCCATAGCCGTCAACATGGCCACGGTGATCAGGCTGCGGGTCTTCAAATCAAGCCCCGGTCGCTGCCACACATCGCCCCACGCCTTGCTGGTGATGTGATCCTGAATCGGCTGGGTAAACGGTGTGGCGTTGGCAAAGGCGGTGGTGACGAAGTCTTCGCCCATCACCGCTTTGCGGGTAGCCAGACCTTGTTCGTAGGGTGTGGTCATGGTGAGTCCGGTGGCATTCAATAAAACCGTAAGGATAATGGCTGACAAACCATTCAATTCTCAGGAGACACCATGAGCCGCTACCCAGCGCCCGAACTCCACTGCCTGCTGCCCAGGCAGAAGTCGCACTGATGGTCAACTTTGGGGTTACCTCTTATCGGTATTGCATGGCGGCTTTCCTGCTGCTGGCGGGCTGCGCTGCCCCGCCTGCACCGCTGCATCAGCCAGAAGCGGCCAGTGGTTCCGTTGAAAAGCCCGGTTGGTCAACACGCAGCTATGCCGTAGCAGCCGCCAACCCGCTGGCCACTCAAGCCGGGCTGCAGATGTTGCAGGCCGGGGGTAGCGCGGTGGACGCTGCCATCGCCGTGCAAATGGTGTTGACCCTGGTGGAGCCACAGTCCAGTGGTATCGGGGGTGGCGCATTTTTGTTGCACTTTGACGGCAAGACCACCCAGGCCTTTGATGGCCGCGAAACTGCACCGGCAGGCGCCACGCCCTCTCTGTTCCTGGGGCCTGACGGCAAGCCACTCAAGTTTATGGATGCCGTAGTGGGTGGCCGCGCAGTCGGTGTTCCGGGCACCGTGCGGATGCTGGCACTGGCCCACCAGCAGCACGGTCGCCTGCCCTGGTGGCAGTTGTTTGCACCGGCCATTCAACTGGCTACCGACGGATTTGCGGTCAGCCCGCGCATGGCAACCCTGCTGGCCAGCGAGCAGCACCTCCGGCGCGACCCGGTGGCGGCGGCCTACTTTTACGACTTGCAAGCCAAGCCCTGGCCTGCAGGCCATAGGCTGCGCAACCCGGAACTGGCTGCCGTGTTGCAACGCATTGCCCAGGAAGGCCCGGATGCCCTGATGACCGGTGACCTGGCAGGGGCCATGGCCAGCCAGGTGCAAAAACATCCCGTCAACCCTGGCACCTTGTCCATGCAGGACCTGGCTGCCTACCAGGCGGTGGTACGAACGCCCTTGTGCTTTGACTACCGCAGTACGCAATCGCGGGATTACCGCATTTGCGGTATGCCACCTCCCAGCGCGGGTGCCATTGCCATAGGGCAAATTTTGGGCTTGCTGAAAGAAATTGACCCCACGCTTGCCTCTGCCCCGGAATCGGCAGGCGCCGATTTCGCAAGTGTTGCGCTGCCCCCCGAGGGGGCTAACCCGCCTTGGGGCGGCCCTGCGGCGGGTTGCCCCGGGCTGACTGCAGACTGGTTGCACCTGTACACCGAGGCAGCCCGCCTGGCCTTTGCCGACCGCGCGCAGTTTGTGGCAGACCCGGCCTATGTGCCAGCTCCCGCGGGGGACTGGAACAGCTTGTTGGCGCCCGGCTACCTGGCATCGCGCGCGAAGGCAATAGACACCAGCCCGTTGGGCAAGGCCATGAAGACCGCCCCACCAGGCAACCCCGGCAGCACGCCGCTGGCCCATGCGCCCATGGCTGAGCAGCCGGAATACGGAACCTCCCACATTTCGGTGGTGGATTCCTGGGGTAACGCACTGGCCATGACCACCTCCATTGAAGACAGCTGGGGTGCACGACTCATGGTCAACCGGGGCGTGGGTCTGGCGGGCGGGTTCCTGCTCAACAATGAGTTGACCGACTTCAGCTTTGCCCCAACCGACGCGGCTGGCAAGCCGGTTGCCAACCGGGTGGAGGCGGGCAAGCGCCCCCGCTCTTCCATGGCGCCCACGCTGGTGTTTGACAAGGCGAGCGGGCAACTGGTGGCAAGTGGTGGCAGCCCCGGCGGCCCGTTCATCATCCATTTCACCGCCAAAACGCTGTATGGCATGCTGAACTGGGGCCTGAACGCCCAGCAGGCCATCAACCTGCCCAACTTCGGTTCACTCGGTGGCCCGGTGTTGCTGGAACAGGGGCGCTTTGACCGAACCACCGTGCAGGCCCTGCAGGCGCGTGGCCACACCGTACAAGAGGTGCCGTTACCCAGCGGATTACAAGCCATTGAGCGCACCGCCACTGGCTTTTTTGGTGGCGCCGATCCACGGCGTGAGGGTGTTGTAATGGGTGATTGACGAATTTTTATACATCAAATAGGCCTCTAGCCCCCGTATTCATTGCGTAAGCAGCTAGATATTTGATAGCAAATTGAACCACTCCGTGAATCTGCTGCGCACAGGCTTCCTACAATTCATCCATGGCCATTCCCCAAACCTTCGTCCAGGAACTGCTCGCGCGTGCGGACGTGGTGGAGATCGTGGGGCGCTATGTGCAGCTCAAAAAGGGCGGTGCCAATTTCATGGGGCTTTGCCCCTTCCACGGCGAGAAGTCACCCTCGTTCTCGGTCAGCCCCGCCAAGCAGTTCTACCACTGCTTTGGCTGCGGCAAGAACGGCAACGCCATCAGCTTCTTGATGGACCATGCGGGCATGAGCTTCATCGAGGCGGTGAAAGACCTGGCCCAGCAATACGGCATGCAGATCCCCGAAGATGAGGCATCTCCCGAAGACCGTGCCCGCGCCCAGGAACACAAGCAAAAACAGACCACGCTGACTGACGTGCTGGAAAAGGCAGGTGATGCCTACCGCAAGCACCTCAAGGAATCCCCCCGCGCCGTGGACTATTTCAAGGGCCGCGGCCTGTCGGGCCATATTGCCAAACAATTCGGGTTGGGCTATGCCCCCGAGGGCTGGCGGTCGCTGGCCAGCGTATTCCCGCATTACGACGACCCACAGCTGGTGGAAAGTGGGCTCGTCATTTCGAATATTGCCCCCAGCCCTGGCTCCGCCAGGCCCCCCGAGGGGGTGCAGTCGCCCTTGGGGCGGCCCGGCGTGCAACTGGCGGAGGAAGGCAGCACTGAAGAAAAGCGCTACGACCGCTTCCGCGACCGGGTCATGTTTCCCATCCGCAATATCAAGGGCGAATGCATCGGCTTTGGTGGACGCGTATTGGGCGACGACAAACCCAAGTACCTGAATTCCCCAGAGACGCCGGTATTCAGCAAAGGGCGCGAACTGTATGGCCTGTATGAAGCCCGCAATGCGTTGCGCGAGCACGGCTATGTGCTGGTGACCGAGGGCTATATGGATGTGGTAGCGCTGGCGCAGCTGGGTTTTCCCAATGCCGTGGCCAC
>CAJAVE010000273.1 GCA_903945325.1 uncultured beta proteobacterium
CACGATGGCACCCCGGCGCGCCAGTATGGTCACCAGGCCCTCGCGCTCCAAGATGCGCAAGGCTTCGCGGATGGGCCCGCGGCTCACACTGAATTCGTCAGCCAGTTCCTGCTCGGAAATGCGCGCTGCCGGTGGCATGGCACCCGACAGGATACGGTCACCCACCTGGGCGGCAATTTGCTCGGATACGGTGAGCGTGAGGTCGTCCTGGTCGGCAAACAGCCGAAAGGCCACCGCACTTTCCCATTGCGCGAACAGGTTCTGCGGAATGTCGCTGGGTTTCATGGCCGCGTTAACCCAGCATCAGGATGACCTGGTCATCCACCACGGCCTCACCCTCGGCCACCAGGATCTCGGTGACCGTACCGGCTGCAGGTGCGGTGACCGGAATCTCCATCTTCATCGACTCCACCACGACGAGCGTGTCGCCCTCGTTGACCTTCTGGCCGACCACGACTTCCACTTTCCAGACACTACCGGAGACTTCGGAACGAATCTTGCCCATGACTTTCCTTTTTTTGTTGATTTTGTGATTGTTAACAATTTATGTACAAAAAAACTCGGGGGAAACCCTTGTTGAGTGGTTGCCGTTTGACACCCAATCCGGGCAATTGGCTGGAGCCTTTTTGGTCCGGAATCACCAGGCCGGCTACCCGTAACCAGCCGTTCATTGCTCATTTCAGATGTTGCCCAAGGAATTTTTCGACGCGCTTTGCAAAGTCAACTTGGGTACTCACCTGCCGCCAACTGTGTCCTTCGTTTGGATAGGTTACCCATTCTGGTGGTCGCCCCAAGTCTGTAAGTGCCGCCTGCAGACGCTCGCCATGCGCAAGTGGCACGCGCTGGTCGCTTTCCCCAAATCCTAATAGCAAGGGTGCTTGGATATCTTTCGCTTGTTTCAATGGTGAGTTGGCATTCAACATATCCGCATCTTTTTCGATATCTCCAACCATCTGCGGAATCATGTAGCGGCGTGCAGTTGAACTAATGTCATCGCTGATCCACCAAGATCCTTTGACATAAAGCGTTGGGTCCGTCACTGCAACCCACGCAACTCCACAACGGTAGAGTTCCGGATGTCGGATCAAACCCATCAAAGTGCTGTAGCCGCCATAACTTGCACCCGCAATGCAGGCCTTATCAGTAGCAAATCCCTGCTTTTGTGCCCAAAGCAATGCATCGGCAACATCGTTCTGCATGGACTGTCCCCATTGCTTCCAACCTGCACGGTAATGCGTATCACCATAACCCGCGCTGCCACGAAACTCCGGACTAATGACCAGATATCCACGTGATGCCAGGAATTGCTCCATGGGTTGCCATTTCCAATGCCCAATTCGGATCCAGGGCCCCCCGTGCACCAATACGACTGCTGGAATCGGTTGGCCTTGCTTGAATCCAGATGGCTGTGTCAACCAGACCGGCAAATCACGTCCATCTCGTGACTTGATGCGATGAAGATCGACCATGGCCATTTGGCTGGGGTCAATGTCATCCAAGACGTTGCTCACTGGCTGCAAGCGCTTCTTTGATGGTTCAAACAGAAAGAGCGTACCCGGATTCTGGTCCGAGTAAGAACGCACCAAAACTACCATATCAGGTGCTCCACATCGGCTGCAACTCAAACGATTCACCTGCCCGGGCAGAAGTTTGTCAACTTCGACCTGCACCAGCTTCATTCCCTCATCGAACCAAACGGTTTGTTCAACATCCGTATCTACCCTGACCCCGAGCGCCTTGGAGCCCGCACGATCCAAGATCAATCCGCCTAAAAAATCAAACCCCGGTGTCGTGACAAGCGGGGGGCTTTGAGGTGTGCCTTTTTCAAAATCAAACTTTGTAAAAGCAGAGAAGCCTTCTGTTCCATGTTTGATGGTTCCATACAGATTGCCGGAATCATCAACGGCTTTGGGAATAAACGGTGGACTGAGCAAATCACTTTCCGCAATTTGGCGCCATTGGGTTTCATCCGGCCCCCGCCAGAACAGAGCAGTGCGTCCGTTGGTGACGGTCTTCGCCACGCGTGCCTGTCCTTTGCTGTCAAACATCCAGCCCTGCGCACCGGAGGGTGCATTGAGTTCTATGTGTCGCGTTTTTGAAGTACGAACATTGAGCCACATCGGTGAAACGGATTGCAGTTCGCCACCACTGATGCTTAGTCTGCCGCTGACTATTTCATCTTCAGCGACGCCCTCTTGCCGCTTAGGAACCGACAACAAAGTGTGGTTCCACTCCAGGATGCGGTCACGTCCACTGCTGTCCGTAATCTTTGAAACGTTTTGACGCCTTACCAGCATGCGTAGATCACTGCCATCTGAATCTACCGAGTACATACCGGGTGCAGTCCGACGGTCCTCTCCGCTACCTTCTTCCAGGTCCAAGACACTGAAAACCAGACTCTTGTTCCCCACCCATTCAAATCGCGTGATATCTGCATTTGTGAAGGCAGCAACGCGATAGGCCTTTGATCCTTCTGCTCCTAAGTCGATTACCACCAATCCCACACGGTTGCCTCCACGTGAAGTGGTCAGTGCGACTTTGGTGCCAGATGGTGAGAGCTTGGCTTCAAGGACCCTGGGGCGCTGAAAGAAGCGCTCAACCGGAATCTGAGCCGAGGAAGGCGCGGCCTTCGCCACTAAGCCAGTGTCCCCTGCGGTTGATACAGTTGCTTGTGCACGGACATCGAAGCATCCAACACCCAGAAGGGTCGCCATGATGATGCCTTGGCTCAGCCATACCTTGAAAACTCCAAGTAGATTTTCTTGATCGATTGACACTGACTCGCTTCCGTTAACGGGTTGTTGAAATTTGATAGCGATAGTTTTTGGCAAGATGAATGCTGCTTGGCAAACTGTGATGGAACGGATGAAACAGCCCGCACCCGAGCAATATTAAGCATCGCAATAGGCGTAACCGCATATTACCTAGAGAGCTGGATATGCGCGACTCCACATCCACCGCTGCCGTTTTGATGGACCATAGTCTTGCTAGAGACAAATTAAGGTGCCAGTAAGCGGCCAGTGGATGACGCCAGCAATCAGCCCATCGCGGGTACACGTTTTGATGAAGTGGCCACCATAAAGCTGACCGTCATTTCCTGAACGCCAATGACTGGTCTGGAGCGGGCAGATTCCAAACCGATGCACCCGCTTATGGGCTAGACGCGGCTATTGAGGGAAAAATTGCAGATTTCCACGGCCACCGGATCCTGCAGACTCATTGCTGCCCTTCGCCGACCCCTAAAGAAACCCTATGAATTTGCGGGAGCCGACCTTCGTCTTCGCCGGAAGCTGCCGGTCGCTGGCAGTGCCAAAAACTCGCAAGCTGGCATTCATCGATGAAAGTCACTTTGTTCAACTGTCGGTCGGCAGTGTGGCGATTGCAGCCGGTGGGGAGCGTGGTCCAGTGGTCTATCGTTCTTAACGATTTACCCCCTTACACATTCGTTAACTTTAAAGAAAGCGCCATCAATGAACCTTGGGCATCACGTAGAGAGCCATCGTTTTTGGGACATCGTGACTCAGTGGGCGCGAGAAACGCTTCAGCACGAGCACGTCATCGCGAGGGCACTGGCCAAAGGTGTGGTGCGCGATGGGCTTCGGGCGCAAAGCGTAGATTCGAAGTGGGCAAATAGGGGAACGTTTGAATTACGCGGCCTGCCGTTTGTTGGC
>CAJAVE010000274.1 GCA_903945325.1 uncultured beta proteobacterium
AGTGTTTGATATTTATCAACCCGCATCCAGTGCCGTCAAGGAACACATGGTCAGGGCTTGCGTCAGTCGTTTGTCAGCATTCCAGCTTGTGCAGACGCGCCCGGGCACTTGCCGCGATGTATTCTGAACACCTGCAAAGGATAAAGCTATGAACATTGCGTTGCTGGGAATTGGCCTGATGGGCTATCCAATGGGGCGTCGGCTGCGCGATGCGGGGTACAACCTGCGCGTTTGGAACCGCACGCTGGCCAAGGCGCAAAGATTGGCAGCAGTAGGTGCCACCGTGCACGCAAATGCCGCAGAGGCCGTTCAGGGTGCGGACATTGTCATCACCATGCTGGACGACGGTTCGGTAGTCAACAAGGTGCTTTTTGAATTGGGTGCTGCAAACGCCATGAAGCCAGGGACGTTGTTGATCGACATGTCGTCGATCCGACCGACGGAAGCCCGCGACCACGCAGCCCGCTTGAGCGAGCTGCACATTGCCTATCTGGACGCGCCCGTGTCTGGCGGAACTATCGGTGCGGAGAGTGGGACCCTGGCAATCATGGCAGGCGGAAAGGCCACCAGTTTTGAGCTGGCTCTGCCGATTCTGGGTGTTTTTGGGCGCCCAACGCACGTTGGGCCAATAGGTGCCGGTCAGCTCGCCAAGCTGGCCAACCAGATGATTGTGGGCGCCACCATTGGCATTGTTGCCGAGGCCCTCCTGCTGTGTGAGCGCGGGGGCGCCAACATGGCAAAGGTTAGAGAGGCCATCACTGGAGGCTTTGCCGACAGCCGCATATTGCAGGTCCATGGCCAACGCATGGTAGAGCGCGACTTTGCCCCCAGGGGGCGCATGTCAGTTCAACTCAAGGATCTTCGCAATGCATTGGCAACGGCCAATGAGGTCGGATATGACGCACCCATTACCGCGTTATTTGAGCAACTGTACGCCGACGGTATAGAGCACGGACTGGCGGACCTGGATCAGGCTGGCCTTTTTGTGGAACTCGCCAGCCGCAACGGCATGGCGTAGTCAGGAAACAAAAAAGGGACTCCTTGGAGTCCCTTTTTGATGAGTGCTATCCGCTGTCAGTCAAAGGTACGGGCAGCACGCTTCTTGGCATCGCGCGGCACAAACACCTTGCCCGCATTGCCGGGCTTTACACCCATGGGCTTGCTGAAAGGAGGTTTGCGCGCAGCGAAGTCACCAGCACCGCGGGGCGCTGTGTCGGGACGGCCACCACCGGCAAACCGGTCATTAAAGCCACCTTTGCGTGCGTAGTTGAAGCCACCGTTGTCGCCACCATCACGGGGGCCGTTGTCACGGTTTCCGCCACCAAATCCGCTATTGTTTTGATAGTTACCTGCGCCCGCTTCACGGGGGCCAGCGTCATTCCTGTCGCCGAAACCTGCGTTGCCGCCACGGTTGCTACCGAAATTGGGACGACCACCGCCACCACCAAAGTTGCGGTCCCGCGGGGCGCGGTCCGCATTGTGGCTGCCACGGCCACCGAAGCTCGCACCGGTGCCGGGGCGGGCTTCCGGGAAGCGCTGCTGGGGCTCCAGGCCAGGAATGGTCTCGGATTTGAAATGTTGGCGGGTATACGCCTCGATGTCGAAAATCTTGCGACGGTCACGCACTTCGGCAAAAGTGACAGCCAGACCATCGCGCCCGGCGCGGCCAGTACGGCCAATACGGTGCGTGTAATCCTCGGCCTTCATCGGCAAGCCAAAGTTGAACACGTGGGTGATGGTGGGCACGTCAATACCGCGAGCTGCCACATCGGTTGCCACCAAAATCTGGACTTGCCCTTGGCGCAAGGCCATCAGGCGGCGGTTACGCAGGCCCTGGCTCAAGGCACCGTGCAGGGCAACCGCGTCAAAGCCGTCTTGCTGCAGGTCTCCGGCCAGGCCATCGCACTCGATCTGGGTGCTGGCAAAAACAATGGCCTGGTTGATGGTGGTGTCGCGCAACCAGTGGTCCAGCAGTTTGCGCTTGTGGTGCGCGTTGTCGGCCCAGAACAGCACCTGCTTGATGTTGACGTGCTTTTCCTGGGGGCTGTCGATCGTGATGCGCTGGGGCTCACGCATCACGCGGGCAGCGAGTTGCTGGATGCGTGGCGCAAAGGTGGCACTGAACATCATGGTCTGCTTGCGGCCAATGGTGAGCTGGTTGATTTCTGCCAGGTCATCGGAGAAGCCCAGGTCCAGCATGCGGTCGGCTTCGTCCACGACCAGGAATTGGACCTGGTCGAGCTTGATTTGCATGGAGCGTTGCAGGTCCAGCAGACGACCGGGCGTGGCCACCACCAGATTGGCGTTTTGCAGCTTGGCAATTTGCAACTGGTACGGCATGCCGCCCACAATGTTGGCAATGCGCAGACCGCGGCAATGTTGCACTAGGTCGATGGCGTCATTGGCCACCTGTTGGGCCAGTTCGCGCGTCGGGCAAACGATCAGGGCGCCAGGTGCTGGTGCCTTGAAGTTGCGAGGGTTGGTCGGGTCCTTGCGCTTAGAGCGCTTGGGAGGCGCCTCACCGCGGGCGACGGCTTCGGCCACTTCGCGCTCAAAGGCGGCGCGCTCGTCCGCGTCGGCTTGCGCTTGCTGCTTCAACAGGGTGTGCAGCACCGGCAACAGGAATGCGGCGGTCTTTCCGCTACCCGTCTGGCTGGAAACCATCAGGTCAATGTACTTGGCAGCGGTTTTGCCATCGCTATCGCCTGGCAATGCCAGCGGGATGGTCTTGAGCTGCACGGAAGTCGGCTGGGTATAACCAAGGTCCTTGACCGCATGGACGAGTTCGGGTGCAAGACCCATCACCACGAATCCATTGGGCGCTGCAGGTTCCACAGGTGCCTCAGTCTCAACGTTGGCGTCTAAGGCCGCGTTGTCTGCTGTGTGGACAGTAATTTGGGGTTCGGTAAATGTTTCGGCAGGCGCAAAGGCACCTGTCGCATTCAAAGCGTCAGTCATGATTTCTCTCACACGCGAGCGCCGCAGGGTATGCGACTGCTCCGTCAATGGTTAAAAAACATCAACCATCAAACGGAACCTGCGGTGAACTTTTTCAGCGCTTGGGGTCCAAATCTGCGGACCCGGTGAATGAAGGGAGATGTACAAATACGCTACTGTTTGTAGCGCAGCCTTCGATTATGCCATGAATTCGGGTTTCTACCTAATCCCTGTTCACAAAGCTGGAACTACTCCAATTTCAGGAAGTGCTTACGGTAGTGTTCCAGCTCGTCGATTGACTCGTGCACATCGGCCAGGGCCGTATGGCGCTGGGCTTTTTTGAACGAGGCGTACACCTCGGGTCGCCAGCGCTTCGACAATTCCTTGAGCGTGCTGACATCGAGATTGCGGTAGTGAAAAAAGGCCTCCAGCTTGGGCATGTACTTGACCAGAAATCGCCGGTCCTGGCCGATGGAATTGCCGCACATCGGCGAACCGTTGGCGGGAACGTATTGCTTCAAAAAAGCGATCAACTCGTCCTGCGCCTGCTCTTCGGTGGTCGTGGATGCCTTGACCTTGGCTATCAAACCACTCTTGCCATGCGTACCTTTGTTCCAGGCATCCATCTTGTCGAGCTGGACATCGCTTTGATGGATCACCAACACAGGGCCTTCGATGCGGCACTCCAGCTGGGGGCCAGTCACGATGACAGCGATTTCGATGATGCGATCGACCTCAGGGTCCAGGCCAGTCATTTCGCAGTCGAGCCAGACCAGGTTTTTATCCGATTTGCTTAGTAAAGGTGTGTTGGATTCAGCCATGCGGCCCATTGTCGCCGATGACCTAAACTCGGGCGACATGAATGATATCTTCGCCAGCAACTCCGCCTCCCTCACCACCACCGTCGTCTTTGCATTGGCACTGTGCGCCAGCCTCCTGTTGAAGTTCTGGCTGGCCGGGCGCCAGGTTCGCCATGTGGCGCAGAACCGCAGTGCCGTGCCTGCCGCTTTTGCAGCAAAGATCACCCTGCCCGCTCACCAAAAGGCCGCAGACTACACGGTTACGAAAGCGCGCTTTGGCATGATAGAACTAGCCTGGGGCGCTGCCCTTGCGGTGTGCTGGACCTTACTGGGCGGCCTGTCGGCTTTGAACCAGTTGCTGATTGGGCTGATGGGCAACGGGCTGAGCCAGCAGGTGGCACTGCTAGCGGCGTTTGTTGCCATAGGCGGGCTGCTGGATCTGCCCTTCACGTTGTACCAGACGTTTGTGATCGAAGAGCGCTTTGGTTTCAACAAGACCAGCCTCTCGCTATGGCTACAAGACTTTTTCAAATCACTGGTGCTGTCCGCCCTAATTGGCCTGCCCTTCATCACCCTAGTGATCTGGATGATGGGCGCCACCGGCCCCTGGTGGTGGCTGTGGGTGTGGGGCGTGTGGATGGGCTTCAACCTGCTGGCCCTGCTGATTTACCCCACCTGGATCGCGCCGCTATTCAACAAGTTCCAGCCGCTGGAAGACCCGCAGATCAAAGAGCGGGTGACGCAGCTGATGGCGCGCTGCGGTTTCACTTCCAAGGGCTTTTTCGTGATGGATGGCAGCAAACGCAGCGCACACGCCAATGCCTATTTCACCGGTTTTGGTGCATCCAAGCGCGTGGTGTTTTACGACACGCTGCTGGCCCAGCTCAGCCCGCCAGAAATTGACGCTGTCCTGGCCCACGAGCTCGGGCACTTCAAGCACCAGCATGTGATCAAGCGTATCGTGGCTATGTTCGCCATGAGTCTGGCAGGTTTTTTTGCGCTGGGCTGGGTCAGCCAGCAGGCCTGGTTTTACACCGGTCTGGGCGTGGTGCCCAATTTGGGCGCAGCCAATGACGCCCTCGCCCTGCTGTTGTTCATGATGGTGTTGCCCCTGCTGGGCACCTTCGTTGGCCCGGTGTTCGCCCAGATGTCGCGCAGGCACGAGTTCGAGGCCGATGCCTATGCAGTCTCCCAGACCAGCGGTAGCGCCTTGGCAGGCGCCCTGCTCAAGCTGTTTGAAGACAACGCCGCTACGCTGACGCCTGACCCGTTATACGTTGCCTTCTACTACTCGCACCCACCTGCCACCGAGCGTCTGGGGCGCATACTCAACAGCGCCCACTGAGCACCGGGCTTTATGGCAACACTCCCCTCCCCTCTGGAAGCCGGTCTGGTCATTGCGGGGCATGGCCGCCACGTGTGGGTGGAAACACCGGACGGACGCCGCCTGATCTGCCACCCCCGTGGAAAGAAAAGCCAGACCGTAGTCGGCGACCGCGTGCTGTGGCAGGCCAGTGAGGACGAGGGCACCATCGAGAAGGTGGAGTCCCGGCGCAACCTGTTTTACCGGCAGGATGAAATCCGCACCAAGTCCTTTGCCGCCAATCTGGACCAGGTACTGATCCTGATTGCAGCCGAACCGGAGTTCTCGGAAAGCCAGCTCTCCCGCGCCCTGATTGCCGCCGAGGCCGAGCACATACGCCCCATCATTGCCCTCAACAAGAGCGACCTGGCTAAGCCGTTCCAGCGGGCCTGGCAACGCATGGGTGTCTACCGCGATATGGGATACACCGTGCTGCCGATGGCACTCAAACCGCGAGGGGATGCTGTCTTTGATACTGAGCACCATCTGGACGCGCTACTGTTCGGCAAGACAACGCTGGTGCTGGGGCCGTCCGGCTCAGGCAAGAGCACGCTGATCAACCGGCTGATTCCCGATGCGAAAGTGCTCACCAACGCCATCTCTACGGCGCTGAATTCTGGCAAGCACACGACTACTAGCACCACGCTGTATTGGGTGGATACGCCCAGGACCACGGCCGTGATCGATTCACCAGGTTTTCAGGAGTTCGGCCTGAACCACATTGAGCCCATGCATCTGGCCGGTCTGATGCCAGACATTAAAGCCCACGCCAGTGATTGCAAGTTCTACAACTGTAGCCATTTACATGAGCCGGGTTGCGGCGTGATTGCCGCTTTGCAAAAGGCTTCTGATGGTTTCTTACCCCCTGGTCCAAGTGAAATAAGCATAAGTCGCTATAAAATATATAGCGATTTGTTCGCCGAATTGTCCCAGAAACGGTATTAACCCAGAAGTCTGGCCAATGACAGCAGGGCCAGAAACACCATCCAAATCACCACGGTCCGCCACACCAAGCCGACCACGACACGCAGATGGATGGGTTGTGGCATTTGAGCTGCGCCCGGGCTCTCCGGTGTACCGAGCTTGACATTGACGGCACCTGCGGTCGCCGCCAAAACGACGCCATCGTTATCACCCGGAAATTGCGCCTCGTGCCGACGCCAGCTATCCACTGCATCTTCGAAACTGCCAACAAACGCAAATCCCAGCGCGGTGATACGCGCAGGTACCCAGTCCATGGCATGCCAAGCCCCACTTGCTGCGGCTTGCAAGGCCGGGCTCAGCGGGGTGCTTGAGGGACGGTTCGGACGATTGGCATACTGTAAAAAGTACTGACCAATGCGGTACAAAACTGCTCCCGCTGGTCCCAGCCCCAGCGCTGCGAGCAATGAGTACCAGGCAAACACGCCAAATACATGGTGGTGGGCACTCAACACAGAATGCTCAATCACCTGCCTGACGATATCGCTACGGCGCAAGACACTAACATCTATGCGCATCCATTGTGCAAGTTTTAGGCGTGCCATGTCTTCATCACCAGCAACGAGCGCGTCTCGGATTTCGGTAAAGTGATGACTGAATTGGCGAAAGCCCAAAGTGGCATACAAAATGGCGATGCTCCACGCCGCTGCCGCAATCCACCCCAGTAACCAAACCAAAAGCCAATGCACTCCAAAAACCAGCACGCCAGGCGCAACGACGGCAATGCTCCAAGCCAACCAAGCATGGTGGTATTTGCTGGTATCCAGATTGCGAACCACCCAACGCACCCAAATACGCACGCCCAAGTGAATCGGGTTACCCTGCTTCAGCGGCCGGGCTTGCTCTAACAGCAAGGCAAATAGTAGGGAAAGAAAACTCATGGGTTGATCATAGCGAACCCGCCCCGCGACTGCGCTACAAAAGACTTGATGGCGTAAGAGTCAACTTGCAAGAAACCGATAGAAATTGCGCAACATGGCAGCCGTGGCGCCCCAAATGAAACGCTCTGCCGTGGCGTCGTGAAAGGGCATTGAGAACCACTCCCGGCGTGCACCAGCCCATTCCACCGCGTGGCGGCGGTGATTGGCCGGGTCCATCAGAAAGTCCAGCGGCACTTCAAATGCGTCCGCCACTTCATGTGGGTTGAGTGCCATCACGTAATCCGCCCGAACCAACACCACCACCGGTGTCACAATGTAGGCGCTGCCCGTCGTATAGGTGGGAAGGCTGCCCAGTACCTCCACATAGTGACGGTCCAGTCCTATCTCTTCCTCCGCTTCCCGCAGTGCGGTATCGGTTGCGCTAGCGTCGTCCGGGTCTGCTTTGCCGCCGGGAAACGCGATCTGCCCGGAGTGGCTGGACAAGTGGGCCGTGCGCTCGGTCAACAGCACTGTCAGCCCCTGGTCATGCATGACCAAGGGAACCAGCACCGACGCTTGAACCGGGGTACGATCCGAAAAACGGGGTTCACCCTTGAGTTCGGGAGTCCAGATGGGGGGATGCTTGAAGCGGTGCGCCAGCGCCTGCGGTTGCAAGGCGTTCGCCTGCACTTTGGGCAAGTGGTCGTCCACTCCGACCACGGGTATGTCGCGCGGATCAAAGGACGGCAAGGTGTTTGCTGAGGTCATAAAAAAACCGCCACTAGCTCGCGCCGGGCGGTTTCACTGAATACAAAAGCTTGAATTAAGCCGCTGTCTTCTTGGCTGGCAGTTTTTCCTTGATACGTGCCGACTTGCCGCTGCGATCACGCAGATAGTACAGCTTGGCACGGCGCACATCACCACGGCGCTTGACTTCAATGCCGGCGATCAGCGGGCTGTAGGTCTGAAACGTACGCTCCACGCCTTCTCCGCTGGAGATCTTACGCACGATGAATCCGCTGTTGAGGCCACGGTTACGCTTGGCAATCACAACACCTTCGTAGGCCTGTACGCGCTTGCGACTGCCTTCGACAACGTTCACGCTTACGACGACAGTGTCACCAGGTGCGAACTCAGGGATAGCCTTGCCGAGACGAGCAATTTCTTCTTGCTCAAGAATTTGGATCAGGTTCATGATTTCTTTCTGCGATCTTGTATGCGCCAACACCGACATGGTGCAAAGCGGACTGGTTGCCGCCCCGGCCGTACAGAGGATCAGTTAGCCCACGATTATAACAAGTTCAGCGATTGAGTTTCAGAACAACCTCGTCCTGCTTGGTCAAACGACCAGCCATGCGGGCGGCATCCAGCAAATCCGGGCGGTGCAGGGCCGTCCACAGCAGACGCTGGTCACGGCGCCAGCGCTCGATCTGACCATGGTGGCCTGACAGCAGAACGTCAGGCACACGCAATCCCGCCCACTCCTCCGGCCGGGTGTAATGGGGGCAATCGAGCAGGCCATCGAGTGCCGGGTTGAAGCTGTCCATGTGGTGACTGTCAGGGTCCGACAGCACGCCGGGCTGCAAGCGGGCCACTGCATCGAGCAAGGCCATGGCTGCCACTTCTCCACCCGAGAGTACGAAGTCGCCCAAGCTGATCTGCTCGTCCACATGGGTTTCGATGAAGCGCTGGTCAATGCCTTCGTAGCGGCCACACAACAGAATAGCGCCGCTGCTGCCGGCCCAACGTTGCACGTCGGCATGGTCCAGCCGTTTGCCAATGGGCGAGAACAGGACGACCGGCGCAGGGGCACTGCGCTGGGTTCGGATGTGGGTGATCGCCTGCTGCAGCGGCTCGGCCATCATGACCATGCCCGGCCCGCCGCCAAAGGGGCGGTCGTCGACCCGGCGATAGTTACCGGTCGCGAAATCACGCGGATTCGAGCACTGAACATCGAGTTGTCCGGACTCAAAGGCGCGCCGTGTAATGCCTACCGATAGAAACGGTGCGAAAAGTTCCGGGAACAGCGTGACGACATCGAAGCGCATGCGCACAGACTACTCAGTAGTCGGTTTGCCAGTCAACGCGGATGCGGCGTGCCTTCAGGTCCACATCGTCCACGTAGGCGGCCACGAAGGGGATCATGCGCTCACAAGTTTTGCCATCTTCCTGGTATTCAATCACCAGCACGGTCTGTGCACCAGTGGACAACAGTTCATTGACAACGCCAAGGGCAACATCTTCACGGTTAATGACGTCCAAACCGATCAGATCGACCCAATAGTATTCATCTTCAGCGGCCGTCGGAAAACTGGAGCGCGAGACAAAGATACGTGAGCCGCGCAAGGCCTCGGCAGCCGTTCGGCCATCCACACCATGGGCGGTGGCGACGACGGTGTCGGAGTGTTCTTTGGCTTCCTTGACCGCTAGGCGTGCGACACCTGAAAACGTCTGCGCACCACGCTCGGTGGGCAAGAGAAACCAGCGTTTGGAAGAAAAAAGCGCCTCCGGGTGGGCGCTATAAGGCAGGACCTTGAACCAGCCCTTGATGCCCCACGCGTCTGCAATGCGTCCGACCTCAACGGCATCCGCTGGTAATTCAGCAGGTTCGAGTCCGGTGAGCATGTTTGTTGGGTGCCGGTCAGAGGGAAGAAAGCCCTCCGCTCGTCACAATGGCTTAAGCTGCCTTCTTGGCCGCTTGTTGGATCAGGCGTTCCACCGTAGGAGAAGCCTGTGCGCCCACGCCTTGCCAATAGGTCAGACGATCCTGGGCAATGCGGATGCTCTCTTCGCTGGCCGTGGCAATGGGGTTGTAAAAACCGATGCGCTCAATGAAGCGACCATCACGGCGTGTGCGCTTGTCAGCCACAACAATATTGAAAAACGGGCGTGCTTTTGCACCGCCACGGGCGAGTCGAATAACGACCATGATTTATCCTTTGGGTGGCAGAAATTGCTTTCGACCATTGAATTCAAAGTTGAGACACGCAACTGGCCACCCGGCCAGTGACACTCTGAATAGCCTTCTATTATAACCTGATTGCCATCCATGACCAAGATTCGCCCCAGCACCGACGCCGACATCCCTTCCATCACCGCCATTTATGGCCACCACGTGCTCCATGGAACCGGTACTTTTGAGACCACCCCACCCACCGAACAAGACATGTCAGCACGCCGTTCCGACGTACTATCCAAGGACTTGCCGTACCTGGTGGTTGAGGACGCAAGCGGTGTATTGGGCTTTGCGTACTGCAACTGGTTCAAGCCGCGGCCAGCCTACCGTTTTTCTGCCGAAGACTCGATTTACCTGGCGCCCTCCACCCTGGGCAAGGGCCTGGGTAAGTTGCTTCTGGTCGAGTTGATGGCGCAGGCTGAGCGCTGTGGCGTTCGAAAATTGATTGCCGTTATAGGTGACTCTGCCAACCAAGGCTCGGTCGGTGTACACAGGGGTTGCGGCTTCCAGCATGTGGGCGTATTGGCCAACTGCGGCTGGAAGTTTGACCGCTGGCTGGACGTGGTCTTGATGGACCGCACCATAGGCTTGGGCAGTACACAGGCTCCGGCACAATCAGAGGGATGAAAAACAAAACCCTGGCTACCTGGATGACTTTTGTCGGAGGTCCGTTCGGACTGCACCGCTTTTATTTGTTCGGCACCAGCGACCGCCTGGGCTGGCTGATTTTCGTACCGACCGTGGCCGGCATTTATGGTGTCTACCGGGCGCGCACGATGGGTCTGGATGATCCCGCGAGTTGGGTATTGATTCCCTTGCTCGGCTTCACCATGGCCGCCTGCGCCATCAATGCGCTGGTCTTTGGATTGATGGCAACCGAGAAATGGAACCAGCGTTTCAACCCGCAAGCCCCGGTTGAATCAGCCAGTGGACAGACCAACTGGTTCACCGTGGGTGGGCTAGCCGCGTCCCTGCTGGTGGGCACCACCGTGTTGATGGCCAGCCTGGCCTACAGCTTCCAGCACTACTTTGAATACCAGGTTGAGGAAGCACGGCTGATTTCGCAACCAGTGGATGTCAAAAAATCTGTTGACTGACCCAATAGGCCACTGCTGCCACAAATGCGCTGGCCGGAATCGTGAAAATCCAAGCCCAGACGATATTGCCTGCAACGCCCCAGCGCACGGCGCTTGCGCGCTGGGTTGAACCGACTCCCACAATGGCGCCGGTAATGGTGTGGGTCGTGGACACAGGAATACCCAACGCAGTTGCAAGAAACAACGTGATGGCACCACCCGTTTCAGCACAGAACCCCCCAACGGGTTTAAGTTTTGTGATCTTCTGGCCCATAGTCTTCACGATGCGCCAGCCGCCAAACATGGTGCCTGCTCCAATCGCGGTGTAACAGCTCAATATGACCCAATTTGGGGGTGATGCAGCGCCTGCAGCGGTGTACCCTGTGGCGATCAGCAGCATCCAGATGATGCCGATGGTTTTTTGCGCGTCATTGCCGCCGTGCCCCAGACTATAGGCACCCGCCGACACCAGCTGCAGGCGCCGAAACCACTTATCGACCTTGGAGGGTCGACTTCGCCGGAATATCCAAGCAACAATCACCATCATCATCGACCCAAGAAGGAAACCCAGAACGGGTGACACGAAGATGAACACAACAGTCTTGAGAATCCCCGTTGAGACAAGCGTCCCAGTTCCGGATTTGGCAATCACTGCGCCCACAATGCCGCCAATCAGCGCATGCGAGGAGCTACTGGGGATGCCGTAGTACCAGGTAATCACATTCCAGGTGATGGCGCCCAGCAGCGCACCAAAAACCACATGGGTGTCCACTACGCCCGGCTGAACAATGCCTTTGCCAACTGTTGCGGCCACACTCAGCTGAAATACAAAAATCGCGATGACATTGAAAAAAGCGGCGAAAAGGATGGCTTGCCCGGGTTTGAGAACGCCCGTCGACACCACGGTTGCAATTGAGTTGGCAGCATCATGAAAACCATTCATGAAGTCAAACAACAACGCCAGCACCACCAGCATAACCACTACCCAGAGAGCCGTTTGTACAGTTTCCATCTTTATACCAACGATCGGTTCAGGAATTCTCGAGGACGATGCCCTCAATGACGTTGGCAACGTCTTCGCACTTGTCCGTGATCGTTTCCAGCAGTTCGTAGATGGCCTTGAGCTTGATGACCTCACGTACATCCGGTTCTTCCCGGAAGAGCTTGCTCATGGCCGTGCGCATGACTCTGTCGGCATCCGACTCCAGACGGTCAATTTCTTCACAGGTCTTCAGTGCCGCTTCGGCGGTGGATGGCTCGGCAATATTGCCCAACAATTTGACGGCATCACGCAAGCGTTCACAGCACTTCACGCTTAGATCGGTAAGTCGGCTGATCTCCTCCGTCATGTGGTGCACGTCGTACAGTGCCATGGTTTCCGCAGAATCCTGAATCAGATCAGCCACGTCGTCCATGGTGTTGATCAGCGAGTGGATCTGTTCGCGATCAATGGGCGTAATGAAAGTGATGTGAATGGCTTTGTTGCACTCGTGGGTCACACGGTCTGCAGCTCGCTCCGCGTCGTCCACTTCCTGGTTGTACTTGGCGCGCAAAGCCAGATCAGAGTAATTGGCAACCAGTCGGGAGAAAGCGTGCGCCGCTTCGACAATCCTGTCTGCATGCTCATTGAACATTTCAAAAAAATTGCCTTCCCGCGGCAGTAATTTTCCAAACAGCATTGCGACTCCTTCTACCGAACGGCTAACAATATGTCAATTTTGTGACAACGCAGTTTAACCGCGCCGGATTGCCACCCGGTAGAGGCATCTCTCCTGTTATGCAATTAAAAAAGCCCCGAAGCTTTTGCTACAGGGCCTTCGTGAAACGACGCGACGCGTCAGCGCAAAGATCAGGCCTTGACCGTCGCCGCTGACTCCGTGTAGTCGCTGATCTTGTCGAAGTTAAGGTACTGGTAGACCTTGTCACTGGCGGCGGTCAGCACACCCATGTCGGCCAGGTACTCTTCCTTGGTCGGAATGCGACCGAGCTTGGAGCAAATGGCGGCCATTTCAGCCGAGCCCAGGTACACAAAGCTGTTCTTGCCCAAGCGGTTGGGGAAGTTGCGGGTCGAGGTGGAGAACACCGTCGCACCTTCCTTGACCTGCGCCTGATTGCCCATGCACAGACTGCAACCGGGCATTTCCATACGCGCGCCAGCACTGCCGAGCACGCCATAATGGCCCTCGTCGCTCAATTGTTTGGCATCCATTTTGGTCGGCGGAGCAACCCACAGCTTGACCGGAATATCGCGCTTGTTTTCCAGCAGTTTGGAGGCTGCGCGGAAGTGACCGATGTTGGTCATGCACGAACCGATGAACACTTCGTCAATCTTGGCGCCAGCCACCTCGGCCAATGTCTTCACATCATCCGGATCGTTGGGGCACGCGACAATAGGCTCCTGAATGTCAGCCAGGTCGATCTCGATAACCGCAGCGTAGTCGGCATCGGCGTCACCCTTGAGCAGCTCCGGATTCTTCAGCCAGGCTTCCTGGGCAGCAATGCGGCGCGCCAAGGTACGTGCATCTGCATAGCCATTGGCAATCATCCACTTCATCATAGTGATGTTGCTGTTGATGTACTCCTGGATCGGCTCCTTGTTCAGGTGCACGGTGCAGCCAGCGGCGGAACGCTCGGCTGATGCATCGGACAACTCAAAGGCCTGCTCCACTTTCAGGTCGGGCAATCCTTCGATTTCGAGGATGCGGCCAGAGAAGATGTTTTTCTTGCCCTTCTTCTCGACGGTCAGCAAGCCGGCTTTGATGGCATACAGTGGAATGGCGTTGACCAGATCACGCAAGGTGATGCCGTTTTGCATCTTGCCCTTGAAGCGCACCAGCACCGACTCGGGCATATCCAAAGGCATCACGCCGGTGGCAGCGGCAAACGCCACAAGGCCTGAGCCTGCAGGGAAGCTGATACCAATGGGGAAACGGGTGTGGCTGTCGCCGCCGGTGCCGACGGTGTCAGGCAACAACAAACGGTTCAACCAAGAGTGAATCACGCCGTCACCTGGACGCAGCGAGATACCGCCACGGGTGCTGATGAAATCGGGCAGTTCGTGGTGCATCTTCACGTCCACCGGCTTGGGGTAAGCGGCGGTGTGGCAGAAGGATTGCATGACCAGGTCGGCACTGAAGCCAAGGCAGGCCAGGTCTTTCAGTTCGTCGCGGGTCATGGGGCCGGTGGTGTCTTGTGAGCCCACAGACGTCATCTTGGGTTCGCAGTAAGTACCGGGGCGCACGCCCTGGCCTTCAGGCAAACCGCAGGCACGTCCAACCATCTTTTGCGCCAGGCTGAAACCCTTCTTGGTATCCACTGGGTCTTGCGGCAAGCGGAACAGCGTGGATGGCTTCAGACCCAAGGCTTCACGGGCCTTGGCGGTCAGACCACGGCCAATGATCAACGGGATACGGCCACCGGCGCGCACTTCGTCAAACAGCACGTCGCTCTTGACCTGGAAGGAGGCAATTTCCTTGCCATCCTTGAACGCCTTACCGTCATAAGGACGCAGTTCGACCACGTCACCCATGTTCATCGAGTTGACATCCAGTTCAATGGGCAAAGCACCGGCATCTTCCATGGTGTTGTAGAAGATGGGAGCAATCTTGGTGCCCAGGCAGACGCCACCGAAACGCTTGTTTGGCACAAAGGGAATGTCTTCGCCGGTGAACCACAGCACGGAGTTGGTGGCGGACTTGCGGCTGGAGCCGGTACCGACCACGTCGCCCACATAGGCCACCAGGTTGCCACGGGCGCGCAGGTCTTCGATGAACTTGACCGGACCGCGCTTGCCGTCTTCCTCGGGCGTGATGCCGTCGCGCTTGTTTTTCAACATGGCCAGGGCGTGCAAGGGAATGTCAGGGCGGCTCCAGGCGTCGGGCGCGGGCGACAGGTCGTCGGTATTGGTTTCGCCAGTCACCTTCAGGATGGTGACCGTGATGCTCTTGGGCACTTCGGGGCGGCTGGTGAACCACTCGGCGTCGGCCCAACTTTGCAGCACGGCCTTGGCAAAAGGGTTGCCCTTGTCGGCTTTTTCCTTGATGTCATGGAACTGGTCAAACATCAACAGGGTCTTCTTCAGGCCGTCAGCGGCTTGCGATGCCACCACGGCGTCCTCCAGCAAGTCCACCATCGGGCTGATGTTGTAGCCACCCAGCATGGTGCCCAACAGTTCGGTCGCACGCTCGCGGCTGATCAAGGCACATTTTTCAGCACCGTGGGCGACGGCGGCCAGGTAGCTGGCCTTGACCTTGGCTGCATCATCCACACCAGCTGGTACACGGTGGGTAATGAGGTCCACCAAGGTGGCTTCCTCACCCGCTGGGGGCGACTTCAGGAGTTCAATCAACTCGCCCGTCTGCTTGGCAGACAAAGGCAGCGGCGGGATTCCCAATGCAGCGCGTTCGGCCACATGTTCACGGTAAGTCTTCAACATGGTTCTCACTCCTTCTTAAGCAACAAAAATTCTTCTAGCCCCCGTCAAGAGGGCGCAACCTGCTATCTATTTGATAGTATTTGGCACCATTTCCTGCGCTACCTTACCCGCCAAGACAGGGACCAGCGCTTCTTTAGGCGCGTCCAGCAAATGTGGTGCGGGTGCCTTCAGAAGAGCTTGGGCAACCAGCGCCTGCTGCGGATTCATGCAGTCATCCGCGATACGCTGCCCCAACTTCTGATTCATCAACATCGACTTGTTCGCCAGTTGGATCCAAACGGCTCCGGTCGTCACGTCTTCCAAACGAACCGCGCCCGTGCTGGTCACCACCGGGTCGAGGGTATAGCGTTTATGGCCAGCATCCAAATCAAACCGCCCGGCAGTACGGGCATCGATGCGGATGGTCACAACGACAGCCAATTCACACCGACTGGTCCCCACCTGTACTCTTTCTGCGATGGCTAATTGCTCCGCTGACAAGACCGCAGGTGCAGGTATTTCATGCACCGGAACACTGATCGGCGTCTTGCCCGCGGTACGCACAGACTTCACCGCAGGCTTGTTCGCGTTGTCACCAACCGCCGCGTGGCTCTGGACAGCAATTAGCAGCGAAACCAGCAGTATCGATACCGATCGATTGATCATGAAGACTTCCCATTTAGTGGATTCGTGCAGGAAATAAATCCTGCATCGACTCCGGCAATTCACATCCAGTCTGGATCGCTCGCTCCATGACCTGCCAAAAATACCGGAAGCTGGCCCGGTCGTGCAACTTACCATCCACCGAAATGGGGCCCCAGTCCTCACGCTGCGCTTGGTGCAAGATGCGTGCTGCCAATTTCAGCTCAGTTTTGGATGGCATGAAGGCCCGCAGGATCGGTCGAATTTGCCCGGGGTGGATGCTCCACATGCGTGTGAAGCCAAACGCAGCCCCCGCTGTTTTGGCCGCACGTTCAATCCCCGCCTCGTCCCGCAATTCCGTCACCACACAATGGGACGGAACCTTGCCATAGGCATGGCACGCACTGGAAATATCGAGTTTGGCACGTACAACCAACGGATGGTGGAATTGATCCAGCGTAACCGCGTCGCCCGCATCGCGCAAGCCCATCGCCGTATGGGGGATCGCGCCGCCGTGCGCTGAAACAAAATCCATCAACCCGAAGCTAACTGATTCGACGCGCGGATGGGCGGCAATGTCAAAGGCCCGGTGAACGGCAGCAGGCGATTCGATCAGTACATGCAATGGCAACGGAGAAGCACGCTGGCCTGGCCTGGTGGTGGCATCGATTGCCGCAACGGCCAACTCGACGTCATCCAATGACTCCACTTTGGGCACCATGATGTAACTGAGCGACTGGGCAGCACCCCCAACAACGATATCCACATCGGATGAGAACGCCGAATGGTCAACCGCATGCAATCGCACACCTACCCGGCGCGACAAACTTTTTGCTACCAAATCAGGAGCAGCTTGCGCAGTATTGGCGAGCGATACAATCAGATTTGCTTGATTAACTTCGCTCCCGACCGGGGCGCCGTCTTCGCAGTCCAGCGTCACATCAAATACGCAAACGCCGAACTCCTGCGTCATGTCGGCCTGCAACTGCAGGCTCTTGACCATCCGTGCTTCGACACCACTATAGTGATCACACACCGGCAGCAAACCCGCAACGCCTTGGGCGCCGAGAAGTATGTTGCGCGGATGTTCCACGGTTTTACAGCAGGTGGGCGACGCCAGCTTGCTCGTCCTGCAGCTCTTTCAGGGTCTTGTTGATGCATTCCTGGCTAAACGCATCAACTGGCAAACCTTCGACCAACTTGTATTCGCCACCTTCACAGGTCACGGCAAAACCAAACATAGTGTCCTTGGGGATGCCGTACTGGCCGTCGGATGGAATACCCATGGTGACCCACTTGCCATTGGTACCCAGTGCCCAGTCATGCATATGATCAATGGCCGCATTGGCCGCCGACGCAGCAGACGATACGCCGCGCGCGGCAATGATGGCCGCACCACGCTTGCCAACCGTGGGCAGGAAGGTGTTGGCATTCCAGTCCTGGTCGTTGATCATGTCCTTCACGCTTTCACCGTTGACGGTGGCAAAACGGTAATCTGCGTACATGGTGGGCGAATGGTTACCCCACACAGCCATCTTTTCGATGTCGGCTACGGCCTTGCCGGTCTTGGATGCCAGTTGACTCAAGGCGCGGTTATGGTCCAGGCGCAGCATGGCGGTGAAATTCTTGCGTGGCAGATCGGGCGCGCTCTTCATCGCGATATAGGCATTGGTATTGGCGGGGTTACCGACCACGAGCACACGCACATTGCGACTAGCGACTGCATTCAGGGCCTTGCCTTGTGCTGTGAAGATTTCCGCATTGACGGCAAGCAGTTCCGCACGTTCCATGCCAGGACCGCGGGGACGCGAACCGATCAACAGCGCGTAATCGACATCCTTGAAGGCAGTCATCGGATCGCTATGGGCTTCCATGCCGACCAACAAAGGGAATGCGCAGTCTTGCAACTCCATCATCACGCCTTGAAGGGCTTGCTGGGCTTTTTCAACCGGAACTTCCAGCAGACTCAACACGATAGGCTGGTCCTTGCCCAGCATTTCGCCCGAGGCGATACGAAACAGAATGGCGTATCCAATTTGACCGGCGGCTCCGGTGACTGCGACGCGAACGGGCTTTTTGCTCATGGTGTTAACTCCAGGAAGTGTTGTGAAAACGGCGACTGTCCGGGGACCCAAGCAAAAGGTTGAATCCTTCAGAATGACGCAGAGTTTACCCCCGAAATTACTGCAAAGTCAATTTGTCTTATGTCTTATATAAGATATGATTCAGCATCAATTCGAGACTGACTCGAAGCTGACTTATTGAGTCGTTTTTCATGTCCGCTACACCCGCCTCACTCACCGCAAGCACTGCCACGCCAGGCCCGGACATGAGCGCGTCGTCGGCCATGTCGCAACCAACGCCAGCCTTCAGTCCGCTGTATCAGCAAATCAAAGTTCTGATTTTGCAGAGCTTACAAGCTGGCGAATGGAAACCCAGCACTGCTATTCCCAGCGAGATGGAATTGGCTTCCCGCTTCAAGGTCAGCCAGGGCACTGTTCGCAAAGCAATCGACGAACTCGCATCTGAGAACCTGCTGGTCCGTCGCCAGGGCAAAGGCACTTTTGTCGCCACCCACGCCGAGCGCCAGATTCAATACCGGTTCCTGAAGTTGATTCCTGATAACGGCGATCCCAGCAGCGAAGGCCCGGCGCAACGCCAGATCATTGATTGCAAGCGTTCGCGTGCGTCCGCCGAAGTGGCAAGAGCGCTTGCCATTCGCCAGGGAGATGCGGTGCTGCAAGTGCGCCGCGTGCTGTCGTTTGCATCCACTCCCACCATTTTGGAAGACCTTTGGCTACCTGCCGCACCGTTCAAAGGGCTGACCGCCGAGCGCCTGCGGGACTACGATGGTCCGATGTACGCGCTGTTTGAGACCGAATTTGATGTGCGAATGGTACGGGCAGAAGAAAAAATTCGTGCTGTCTTGCCGGACACTGAGCAGTGTACCCTACTGAAAATCAGCCCGCAGTCACCTTTGCTGAGTGTGGAACGCACTGCCTATACCTACAACGACGTCCCCATGGAAATACGACGCGGCTTGTACCTGACCAACAAGCATTACTATCGGAATGCCCTGAATTGAATACTTTGTTGATGCAAGTCCAGCGTCAGCCTGTTGCAGTGCAATAGAATTTTGCCTGAGCAGCAATAATTACATACGGTTACACCCAGAAAGCGCACCCATGTCTGAGCTTAATCTAGCACCCCGAGCCAAACGGCCCGAATTCCGAAACATCAACGCCTTCAATGACCTGCCGGGGTACCGCTGGCCGTTGGCCGCCGTTGTGTCGGGCATGCACCGCGCCAGTGGCCTGATCATGTTCCTGTTGATGCCCTTCATCATCTGGATGTTTGATACATCGGTCAGTTCGGAATTTTCATTCGCGCGCTTCACGTCTGCGTTCACTAACGGCATCGGTTTTGTGCCTGGCATCCTGGTCAAACTGGTTGCCTTGGGGCTGATCTGGGCGTACCTGCACCACTTCTTTGCCGGCATGCGCCACATCCGCATGGACCTGTTTCATACGGTTACCAAGGAGGCAGGCAAGAAAACCGCTCAGTTAACCCTGGTTCTGAGTCTGGGCCTGACCGTGGTGTTGGGTGCCAAGCTGTTCGGCTTGTACTAGACATCCCCCGTTTAACCGTACCCGATTTATCCCTTCAGGAATTCAACATGTCTGTTAACTATGGCTCCAAGCGCATCGTCGTTGGTGCGCACTATGGCCTGCGCGATTGGTTGGCGCAGCGCGTCACCGGTCTTCTGATGGCGCTTTTTACCGCCATCGTCCTGGCTCAGGTTCTTTTCACAAAAGGGACCATCGGCTACGACAAATGGGCGGGCATCTTTTCTGCGCAGTGGATGAAGACCCTGACCTTCTGCGTCATCATTGCCCTGCTTTACCACGTTTGGGTGGGTATGCGTGAAATTTTTATGGACTACATCCAGCCCGTCTATTTGCGCCTTGCGCTGCAGGTTTTCTCCATTGTCTGGCTCGTGGGCTGTGCGGGCTGGGCCATCCAGGTCCTGTGGCGCCTTTGATCCCATCGACTTACTGAGGCTGATTTCATGACCTACCCTGTTACAACAAGAAAATTTGACGTCGTTATCGTCGGTGCTGGCGGCTCCGGCATGCGCGCATCGCTGCAACTGGCCCGCGCTGGACTGAACGTCGCAGTCCTGTCCAAAGTGTTTCCCACTCGCTCCCACACCGTTGCTGCACAGGGGGGCATTGGCGCCTCACTGGGAAACATGAACGACGATAACTGGCACTATCACTTCTACGACACCATCAAGGGTTCCGACTGGCTGGGCGACCAGGACGCCATTGAGTTCATGTGCCGTGAAGCACCCAAGGTCGTCTACGACCTGGAACACATGGGGATGCCGTTCGACCGCAACCCCGATGGAACGATTTACCAGCGCCCTTTTGGCGGCCACACAGCCAACTATGGTGAAAAAGCTGTCGAGCGCGCCTGCGCTGCGGCCGACCGTACCGGCCACGCCATGCTGCACACGCTGTACCAGAAGAATGTCGAAGCCAAGACCAGCTTCTTCGTCGAATGGATGGCGCTGGACCTGATTCGCGACTCCGAAGGCGACGTGGTCGGCGTCACCGCACTGGAAATGGAAACCGGCGATCTGCATGTGTTGCACGCCAAGACCGTGCTACTGGCCACCGGCGGTGCAGGCCGCATCTTCGCAGCCTCGACCAATGCCTTCATCAACACCGGTGACGGCCTGGGCATGGCGGCCCGTGCCGGCATCCCGCTGGAAGACATGGAGTTCTGGCAGTTCCACCCCACCGGCGTCGCGGGTGCCGGTGTGTTGCTGACTGAGGGTTGCCGTGGCGAAGGCGCCATTTTGCTCAACAGCAACGGCGAACGCTTCATGGAGCGCTACGCCCCGACCTTGAAGGACCTCGCTCCGCGCGACTTTGTGTCGCGCTCCATGGACCAGGAAATCAAGGAAGGCCGTGGCTGCGGTCCCAACAAGGACTACGTGCTGCTCAAGCTCGACCACCTGGGTGCAGAAACCATCCACAAGCGCCTGCCATCGGTGTATGAGATTGGCGTCAACTTCGCCAATGTGGACATTACCCGCGAACCCATTCCCGTCGTGCCGACTATCCACTACCAGATGGGTGGCATTCCTACCAACGTCAATGGACAAGTTGTAGTTCCCAAAGGCGATGTGCACAATGCCGTCGTCAATGGTCTGTATGCGGTGGGCGAATGCTCTTGCGTCAGCGTGCACGGCGCCAATCGACTGGGCACCAACTCGCTATTGGACCTGCTGGTATTCGGGCGCGCGGCCGGCAACCACATTGTGGATTTCGCCAGTAAAACCAGGGCGCACAAGCCACTGCCTGCTGATGCAGCCGAACGTACCATTGCACGCCTCGCTCGCCTGGACAACTCAACCAGCGGCGAGTACGCACAAAATGTGGCCGACGACTTGCGCGCCAGCATGCAATTGCACGCAGGTGTGTTCCGCACCCAAAAGAGCATGGACGAAGGGGTAGTCAAGATTGCTGAGTTGCGCAAACGCGTCAACGCGATCACCTTGAAGGACAAATCCAAAATCTTCAACACCGCACGGATTGAAGCGCTGGAAGTAGACAACCTGATTGAAGCGGCTCAGGCGACTATCGTGTCGGCAGCAGCACGACATGAAAGCCGCGGTGCCCATACAGTGGATGATTACAACGATACACCCGAACATCCCAATGGTCGTAACGACACCGACTGGCACAAGCACACACTGTGGCACAGCGAGAGCAATTCGCTGAGCTACAAGCCGGTGCAAATGAAACCGTTGACGGTTGAGTCCGTGCCACTCAAAGTTCGTACATTCTGAGAGATTGAGGAATACCTATGACCAAACGCACTTTCTCCATCTACCGTTATGATCCGGACAAGGACGCCAAGCCCTACATGCAGACCATCGAGGTCGAGCTGGACGGCAGTGAACGAATGTTGCTCGACGCCTTGATGAAACTCAAGGCCCTGGACCCCACCATCTCCTTCCGTCGCTCGTGCCGCGAAGGCGTGTGCGGTTCAGACGCGATGAACATCAACGGCAAGAATGGTCTAGCCTGCCTGACCAATATGCTGACGTTGCCGGGTACCATTGTGCTCAAGCCGCTACCTGGCCTGCCGGTCATCCGCGACCTGATCGTGGACATGACACAGTTCTTCAAGCAGTACAACTCGATCAAGCCGTATTTGATTAACAGCACGGTGCCGCCTGAAAAGGAACGTCTGCAGAGCCCTGAAGAGCGCGAAGAGCTCAACGGCCTGTACGAATGCATCCTGTGCGCCAGTTGCTCCACCAGCTGCCCCAGTTTCTGGTGGAATCCCGACAAATTTGTGGGTCCTGCTGGTTTGCTCCAGGCGTATCGATTCCTGGCCGACAGTCGCGACCAGGCGACGGCTGAGCGTCTGGACAATCTGGAAGACCCCTATCGTCTATTCCGTTGCCACACTATCATGAACTGTGTGGACGTCTGCCCCAAGGGGCTGAATCCGACCAAGGCGATTGGCAAGATCAAGGAAATGATGGTGATGCGCACCGTTTGATATGCCCGTGACCGATGGATTATTGGATGAACGCGGACTGAGCAAGTTGAAATGGCGGTGTCGCCGTGGACTTCTGGAAAACGATCTCTTTATCGAGCGTTTTTTTAAGCGGTTCAGTGATACGTTGACGATACGCCAGGCGACGGCTTTGGGTTTATTGATGGACCTCAGTGACAATGATTTACTGGACGTCCAACTGGCACGGAAATCGCTGGCACAGGTGGCAATCCCTCTGGACCGCGAAGACGTGCATGAAGTTTTGAGTATGTTGAGACTAAACTGTTGAAAGGTCGAAAATGAAACTAGCTGACAACAAAGCCACTCTGTCATTCAGTAATGGCAGCCCCAGTGTTGAATTACCCGTATATCAAGGCAGTGTCGGACCGGATGTTGTGGACATTCGAAAGCTGTATGCGCAAACCGGCATGTTCACCTACGACCCCGGCTTCCTGTCTACGGCGTCATGCCAGTCCGCCATCACCTATATCGATGGCGACAAGGGCGAGTTGCTGTACCGTGGTTACCCAATTGAGCAGTTGGCTACCAACTGTGATTTCATGGAAACCTGCCATCTCTTGCTATATGGCAACCTGCCCAACGCAGCAGGTAAGACCGAATTCACCAAGCGCGTGGCCAACCATACGATGGTCAATGAGCAGATGCAATTTTTCCTGAGAGGCTTTCGACGTGATGCGCATCCCATGGCCATCATGACCGGTCTGGTGGGCGCCTTGTCGGCTTTCTACCATGACAGCACCGACATTAACAACCCGGAGCACCGCGAAGTGTCCGCCATTAGGTTGATCGCAAAGATGCCTACGCTGGTTGCCATGGCGTACAAGTACAGCGCAGGTCAGCCCTATATGTACCCCAAAAACAACCTGAGCTATGCGGGCAACTTCCTGCACATGATGTTTGCCACACCGTGCGAGGAATACGTGGTTAACCCCGTGATCGAACGCGCCTTGGACCGCATTTTTGTGCTCCACGCCGACCACGAGCAAAACGCATCGACATCCACCGTTCGATTGTGTGGCAGCTCAGGCACCAACCCCTTTGCGGCGATTGCTGCGGGCGTGGCCTGCCTATGGGGACCAGCCCATGGTGGCGCCAACGAGGCATGCCTGAACATGCTGGAAGACATCCAGAAGATGGGTGGCATCTCCAAAGTCGGCCAGTTCATGGAACAGGTTAAAGACAAGAACTCCGGCGTCAAGCTGATGGGTTTTGGTCACCGGGTTTACAAAAACTACGATCCACGCGCCAAGCTCATGCAGGAAACCTGCAAAGAAGTTCTGGCGGCACTGGGCCTAGAAAACGATCCATTGTTCAAACTGGCCATGGCCTTGGAAAAAATTGCGCTCGAAGACGAGTACTTTGTTTCACGCAAGCTCTATCCCAACGTAGACTTTTACTCCGGAATCGTTCAGCGTGCCATCGGCATTCCTGTCGGATTGTTTACCGCAGTTTTCGCACTAGCACGCACCGTGGGTTGGATTGCTCAACTTAATGAGATGATCGGCGACCCTGAATACAAGATTGGCCGCCCACGCCAGTTGTTCACTGGTTCGGTTCGCCGTGACGTACTGCCGATTACGCAACGATAAAAACCGTCGCAGTCGAACATCAGCCCGCCTTGCGCGGGCTTTTTTTGTGCGTCTCCAGTGTGCACCAGGTAGGTTCCTGACACGGCCCCGCGTATAAAATGGAAAGCTCGACTGAAAGACCCCACATGGCACGCACCCTGTACGACAAGCTCTGGGACGAACACGTCGTCCACACCGAAGAGGATGGAACCGCCGTTCTCTACATTGACCGCCATCTGGTGCATGAAGTGACCAGTCCGCAAGCCTTTGAAGGCCTGCGCCAAGCCGGGCGCAAAGTGTGGCGGGTCAGTTCCATTGTCGCAACGGCTGACCACAACACACCAACAACCGGCTGGGACCGCGGATACGACGGCATAACCGACCCTACCAGCAAAGAACAGGTCACCACACTGGACAGCAACATCGCCGAGTTCGGTTCGGCTGCCTACTTCCCCTTCCTCTCCAAGCGCCAGGGAATTGTGCACGTCATTGGCCCGGAGAATGGCGCCACGCTGCCGGGCATGACCGTTGTCTGCGGCGACTCCCACACATCCACGCACGGAGCGTTCGGAGCCCTGGCACACGGCATTGGCACCAGCGAAGTCGAGCACGTCATGGCAACCCAGACGCTGCTGGCTAAAAAGGCCAAGAACCTGTTGATCAAAGTTAATGGCGTTGCCGTACGCGGCGTGACGGCCAAGGATATTGTCTTGGCCATAATTGGCAAGATTGGCACGGCAGGCGGCACCGGGTACACCATCGAATTCGGTGGGTCGGCCATCCGCGCCCTTTCCATGGAAGGCCGTATGACAGTTTGCAACATGGCCATCGAAGCCGGTGCACGAGCTGGCCTGGTCGCCGTGGACGACAAAACCATTGACTATGTGCGCGGGCGCCCCCTCGCCCCCGGCCACAGCGCCGCCAACGGAACGGCTGCGGCAGTGGAGTGGGACCAGGCCGTGGCCTACTGGCGCACACTGCATTCCGATGCCGACGCGACGTTTGACGCGGTTGTGGAATTGGACGCTTCCCAGATTGTTCCGCAGGTGACTTGGGGCACGTCTCCCGAGATGGTTCTGGGCATCGACGGACGTGTGCCCGACCCGGACAAGGAGAAAGACAACAACAAGCGCGGCGCCATCGAGCGCGCCTTGGTCTATATGGATCTGGAGCCCGGCAAGGCATTGAATGACTTGTTCGTTGACAAGGTGTTTATCGGCTCCTGCACCAACAGCCGCATTGAAGACATGCGAGAAGCTGCTGCCATCGTCAAGACTCTGGGCCGCAAAGTTGCCAAGAACATCAAACTGGCTCTGGTCGTGCCCGGATCCGGCCTGGTGAAGGCGCAGGCCGAAAAGGAAGGTCTGCACGAAATCTTCAAGACAGCTGGCTTTGAATGGCGCGAACCTGGCTGCTCCATGTGTCTGGCGATGAACGCTGACCGCCTGGAGCCCGGAGAGCGCTGCGCATCCACCAGCAACCGCAACTTTGAAGGGCGCCAGGGCGGCGGTGGGCGCACCCATCTGGTGAGCCCCGCCATGGCTGCTGCGACCGCGATTCACGGTCACTTTGTCGATGTGCGTCAATTCAGTTGAAACCCTTCACTCAAGAGGAAAAGCCATGAAGTACCTGATGACCCTATTGGTCGTGTCCACAGCCCTTCTGCTGAGCGCATGCAACACCGTCAAAGGCGTGGGACAAGATATTCAAAAGGCGGGCGAAAAAATCGAAGGTGCTGCCAAAAAATGAACCCATTTACTATCCTCCAAGGTCTGGTGGCACCCATGGACCGTGAGAACGTCGACACGGATGCCATCATTCCCAAGCAGTTCCTGAAATCCATCCGTCGCACTGGGTTTGGCCAGAACCTGTTCGATGAATGGCGCTATCTGGATGCCGGCTTTCCCGGCCAGGAACCTGCCAGCCGCCGCCCTAACCCGGACTTTGTGTTGAACCAGCCACGCTACCAGGGTGCATCCATCCTGCTGGCGCGCAAGAACTTTGGCTGCGGGTCGTCACGCGAACATGCACCTTGGGCCCTCGAGCAATACGGGTTTCGCGCACTGATCGCCCCCAGTTATGCCGACATCTTTTTCAACAATAGCTTTAAGAACGGCATCCTGCCCATCGTATTGAGCGAGGCACAGGTGGATCAGTTGTTCAGCGAAGCCCTGGCATTCCCGGGCTACCAACTCACGATTGATCTGGAACGCCAGGTCGTGGTGAAGCCCCAGGGCGAAGAAATTCCATTTGATGTGCAGGCATTTCGCAAGTATTGCCTGCTCAACGGATTTGACGACATCGGACTAACCCTGCGCCACGCGGACAAGATCAAATCCTTCGAAGCCCAACGCCTTGCACAAAAACCGTGGCTAGCCCACGCAATGACTATCTAGGATGCTATGAAAATCGCAGTATTGCCGGGCGACGGCATCGGTACCGAAATCGTGGCCGAGGCCGTCAAGGTCTTGAATGTGCTGGGCCTGCCCCTGGAAATGGAATCCGCCCTGGTGGGAGGCGCGGCCTTCGAGGCCCACGGCCACCCATTGCCCGAATCCACGCTGAAGCTGGCAATGGATGCTGACGCTGTGCTGTTTGGCGCAGTCGGTGACTGGAAATATGACAAACTGGACCGCCCCCTGCGCCCCGAACAAGCCATCCTGGGCCTGCGCAAGAACCTGGGCCTGTTCGCCAACTTCCGCCCCGCGATCTGCTACGAACAACTGGTCGGTGCGTCCAGTCTGAAGCCCGAATTGATCTCTGGTCTGGACATCCTGATCATCCGCGAACTGACCGGTGATATCTACTTTGGCCAGCCGCGCGGACGCCGCATTGCCACCGACGGCCACTTCCCCGGTGCCGAGGAAGCTTATGACACCATGCGCTACAGCAAGCCCGAGATCGAGCGCATTGCCCACGTCGCCTTCCAGGCGGCGCGCAAGCGCAAAGCAATGGGCAAGGAGGGGCGTGTTACCAGCGTGGACAAGGCCAATGTGCTGGAGACCTTCCAGTTCTGGAAAGACGTGGTTTCCGAAGTTGGCCTGCAGTATCCGGACGTCGAACTAGACCACATGTACGTCGACAACGCGGCCATGCAACTGGTCAAGGCGCCCAAGCGTTTTGACGTGGTGGTGACCGGTAATATGTTTGGCGACATCCTGTCGGACGAAGCCTCCATGCTGACCGGCTCCATCGGCATGCTGCCCTCGGCCAGTTTGAACGCCAGCAACCAGGGCCTGTACGAACCCAGCCACGGCAGCGCACCCGATATTGCTGGCAAAGGCATCGCCAACCCGCTGGCCACGATCCTGAGTGCAGCCATGATGCTGCGCTTCAGCCTGAACCAGGAAGCCTCTGCCCAGCGCATCGAAGCTGCGGTGCAAAAGGTGCTGGCACAAGGACTGCGCACCGCCGACATCTACAGTGAAGGCACGACCCGCGTCAGCACCCGCGAGATGGGCGACGCGGTTGTCAAGGCCTTGTAAGGGCCTGGCATACAATCGACTCCCATGCAAACCAATCACCCCGTTTCCCTGCCACTGCCCCTCTGCGGCAGTACAGGCGCGCGGGTGGGTGTTTCGTTGGCTCTGCCTGCGACCACCAAGACGACAACCATTAAAGGCTAAACAGCCCGGTTCGTCGCGCCCATCCCGGCCAGACGAGCCGGGCAGACCAAATTCCGTTTTGTTGAATTTTTCTGAAAGGGCAATGTCATGAAGGTAGGTAATCTCGTAGCTGGGCGCGTAGAGCCCCTGGTGGGTCTGGTCGGTTGGCGCGGCATGGTGGGGTCGGTACTGATGGACCGCATGGAAACCGAGGGCGACTTCGCGTTGATTGAACCCCTGTTCTTTTCCACGTCCAACGCCGGCGGCAAAGCCCCGGCCCAGGCCAAGAACGAAACCATACTGCAGGACGCCTTCAACATTGATGCCCTGAAGCGCTGCGACATCATCATCAGCGCCCAGGGTGGTGACTACACCACCGAAGTCTTCCCCAAATTGCGCGCAGCCGGCTGGAACGGCCACTGGATCGATGCAGCTTCCACGCTGCGCATGGACAAGGACGCCGTCATCATTCTGGACCCGGTCAACATGCCGGTGATCCAGAACGCGCTGACCAACGGTGGCAAAAACTGGATCGGTGGCAATTGCACCGTGAGCTGTATGCTGATGGGCGTGGGCGCGTTGTACAAGGCCGGTTTGGTGGAATGGATGAGCACCCAGACCTACCAGGCGGCTTCCGGCGGTGGTGCCCAGCACATGCGCGAACTGCTCACGCAATACGGCACCCTGAATGCCGAGGTCAAGGCCCTGCTGGATGATCCCAAGAGCGCCATTCTGGAAATCGACCGCAAAGTCATCGCAAAACAGCGGGCACTAACTTCCGTAGAAACCGCGAATTTTGGTGTGCCGCTGGGCGGCTCGCTGATTCCCTGGATCGACAAGGATCTGGGCAATGGCCAATCCAAGGAAGAATGGAAGGGCATGGCCGAAACCAACAAGATCATGGGCTTAGGCGAAGGCTTCAGCGCCCCTGCGATTCCCGTCGACGGTTTCTGCGTGCGCGTGGGTGCCATGCGCTGCCACAGCCAGGCCCTGACCTTCAAGTTGAACAAGGATGTGCCAGTGGCCGACCTCGAAGCGATGATTGCGGCTGACAACCAGTGGGTAAAGCTCATTCCCAACACCCGCGAGGCCACCATCAAGGACCTGACACCCGTTGCCGTGACCGGAACGATGACGATTCCGGTGGGCCGCGTTCGCAAGCTGGCGATGGGGCCACAATACGTGGGTGCATTCACGATTGGTGACCAATTGTTGTGGGGAGCCGCGGAGCCATTGCGCCGGATGCTACGGATTTTGCTGCAAGCATAATGTACAAGTGGCCCAGAGTTCGTTGGCAAAAAGCACGCGCGGGCCGTTGTCGAATGGCAACATATAAAAGCGAATATGCCGGGTTGGATCTGAACCTTACAAAGTTAACCGCTTTCTTAGCTTGTCAGCCTAAGACATTGATGTTATGGTACTTTTTACGTTTTGAGAGTCGGGATATCCACCCGCAAGAAGCATAGTAATTGCCGCTCGCGTGAGCAGCACCGGAGGCATATAAATTGATTGCTAAGTCACATCGCTGGCAGAAGACCGCTGCTGCTGCAGCCATTGCGCTGCTGAGCCTATCCACAACCGGGGCTTGGGCTTTGTCTCTGGGTCGTATCACCGTGCAATCAGCCCTGGGAGAGCCGTTGCGGGCCGAAATTGATGTCCCGGAAATCAATGCCGAGGAGGCGTCGACACTGAAGGCTGTCATTGCTTCAGCAGAAGCTTTCGCGGCTGCAGGGTTGGAATACAACCCCGCAATGTCCAGTTTGCAGGCCACATTGCAGCGACGGTTGGATGGCCGTGCCTACATCCGCCTGAGCAGTGATCGCGCCATCAATGATCCATTTGTCGACATGATTGTCGAAGCCAGCTGGTCATCGGGTCGCATTTTGCGCGACTACACCATGTTGTTTGACCCGCCTGTTCTGCGAAAACCGGTGCAGGCTGTTTCGCCTACTTTGGCGCAATTGACGACTCTGCCCACGCCAACTACTACCAAAACTGTAGCACCTGAACCGTCGAAGGCTTCACAGACACCTAGGCCTGCCGTTGTTGGGACGTCATCCACTGCATTGAAAGTACCTTCTGCCGTCCAACCCAACGACGCCAAACGTATAGTCGTAAAGACCGGAGACACAGCAAGCAAAATTGCCGCCAGCACAAAGGCGGCGGGCGTGTCACTGGATCAAATGCTGGTAGCGCTGATACGCGCCAACCCGGATGCGTTCGTCAACAACAACATCAACCGAATTCGCGCTGGTGCTGTTGTCGACGTGCCGACTACCGAACAGGCGCAAGCGCTTTCGGCATCGGATGCAACACAAACGGTGATCGCTCAGAGCAAGGACTTCAATGAATTCCGCCGTAGCATGGCCTCAAATGCTCCTGCGGTTGCGGTAGACACTGCCAGTCGCAAAGCAACTGGAGCAATCGACGCGAAAGTGGACGACAAGAAGTCCGCTACGGTGGCACCGGACAAGTTGACGCTCTCCAAAGGGTCAGTCCAGTCCAAATCAGGTGATGCCAAGATCGCCCAGGAGCGTGCTGACAAGGATGCGGCCAGCCGAGCTGCCGATATCACCAAGAATATCAATGACCTGAAGAAACTGGGAGCAAGTTCGGCCGCCTCTCCGCCGCAAGCGCCTTTAGCAGTTGCTTCACAGCAAAATTCAGGATCCATGCCAACAGTACCCGTTACTGCTGCGACACCAGCGACTGCGACTTCAGTACCGATACCAGCAGCCTCAGTGGCGCAACCGGCAGCATCGGCATCGTTGCTTCCAAGTCCCGCCGTACCGGCCTCTGCTGTGGTTTCAGCTGCTAGCAAGCCCAAGGTAGCGACGTTACCTTTGCCAGAGCCAGTAGAGCCACCTGGGCTCATTTACGAATTGATTGAAAATCCGTTACTGCCGCTTGCCGCTGGCGGTTTGATCGCGCTCCTGGGTGGGTTTGCCTTCTGGCGCAATCGACAACGCAAGAAAAACCAGTCTCACATGGACAGCTCTTTCCTGGAAAGTCGGCTGCAACCGGACTCTTTCTTCGGCGCGAGCGGTGGCCAACGGGTCGATACCAACAACGAAAGCGCCGCAACCGGCTCTTCCATGGTTTATTCCGCCAGCCAGTTGGATGCTGCGGACGACGTTGATCCAGTTGCCGAGGCGGATGTTTACCTGGCCTACGGACGCGACCTTCAAGCTGAGGAAATTCTGCGCGAAGCGGCCCTAACAAACCCCGGGCGCGTGGCCATCCACATAAAACTGCTGGAAATTTTTGCAAAACGGCGTGATGCCAAGAATTTTGAAGTCACCGCTACTCAGGCCTATCAGTTGACCGGTGCGGGCAGCCCTGAGTGGACTCGCATTTGTGAAATGGGAGCGGGCTTTGATCCAAGCAACTCTCTTTACCAAGTTGGTGGAACACCAACAAGCCTCGCGACGCAACCCATCGCTGCTGGCTCCAATTCTGGCTTCGGTACCACCATGCCGCAATCCGCCAGTGCAGAGTTGGGCGAGTCAATATCCGGGGTTGATCTGGACCTTGATCTGGATTTTTCTCTGGACGAAGCGCCTGCAAGCGCATTCAACGAAGTGACCAATGTGGCGCTCGGAACACCCATTTCAGAACAGACCGTCAAACTGCCATCAGTCGATCTCAACAGCCCCATGGACATGGACTTCGATTTGAGCGACGACGTTCAGGCGCCTGCTCTGCCTGATGCACGCGCCGTACCGCTTGATGAGCCTCTATCCATTGATGGCTTGCAGTTGGACGATAACGATTTGCATGTCTTACCCGACTTCAGTGCCACTGCACCCATGCCCGCCTCGGCGGTCGTGCCTCCAGCGCAAGAGCACAACGAGGGTATGCTGGAATTCGACATGAGCTCGCTCTCACTCGATCTGGAGCCAGCCGCAGAAAAGCCAACGGAAGCGCCTGACAGTGTTAGCGAAGATCCGCTGGAAACCAAACTCGCGCTAGCTGAAGAGTTTGTTTCCATTGGTGACGAAGACGGCGCCCGCGCGCTCATAGAAGAAGTCGCGTCGGAAGCCACTGGCGAGATGCGTGCCAAGGCACAACGTGCTCTGGCAAACCTGAGCTGAACACACTGCGGTGCGTTTTCCGTTTGATGCAGGTCTGACAGCGCCGTGAGGATTGCACTGGGTCTGAGCTACAACGGACAAGCCTACCAGGGATGGCAAAGCCAGAGTTCTGGCCAGACCGTACAGGACTACCTCGAAAAGGCATTGGGCACATTTACCGCGCAACGCGTCTCTACCCTGTGTGCCGGCCGCACGGATGCGGGAGTACACGCCCTTATGCAGGTGGTGCACTTTGACACCGACCGTGAACGCGACGCGCACTCCTGGACCCGTGGCACCAACGCAAACCTGCCAGGCGATATAGCGGTCCAGTGGGCGCTTCAAACGCCTGACGCCTTTCATTGCCGTGCCTGTGCCACTTCCCGGCGCTATGCCTACGTCTTGCTGGAATCCCCGGTACGGCCCAGCGTTGAAACAGGTCGAGTGGGATGGTCGTTTCGCCCGCTTGACGAAGCAGCCATGCGACGGGCCGCCGGCTACCTGATGGGCGAACACGACTTCACGTCATTCCGCGCGGCACAGTGCCAAGCCCTCAGCCCCGTCAAGAACATGTTGGCCATCAACATCAACCGTCGCGGAGCCTATTGGCGCATCGAATTTGAAGCCAACGCGTTCCTGCACCATATGATCCGCAACATCATGGGTTGCCTGGTCAGCATCGGACAGGGCAAAAGACCAGCGGATTGGCTACTGGAAGTTCTCGAAGCGCGCGACCGCAAAGTTGCAGCACCCACCTTTTCTCCGGATGGGCTGTACTTCCTGGGCCCACGCTATGACCCCAAGTGGGGCATTCCCGACCGCACGGCTGCGTATGATGGCTTGCCATGACACTTCATACACGAACCCGAATCAAGATCTGTGGACTGACTCGCGAGCAGGATGTGGACTCGGCCGTCTCGGCCGGGGCGGATGCGATTGGCTTCGTTCTATACGCCAAAAGCCCCCGTGCGGTCAGTGTCCAGCGCGCCGCCGAACTGGCCAGACGCCTCCCACCTTTTATCACACCGGTGCTACTGTTCGTGAATGCACCCGCTACAGAAATAATAGCTGCCTGCACAACGATTGCGGGGGCTACCGTGCAATTTCATGGCGATGAATCGGCGCAGGACTGTGCGGCAGCCACGCTGCACGACAACCGTCCGTGGCTGCGCGCCGCCCGCATTCCGCTGGGCGATGGCGCTCGGGACTTTGACCTCGTAAAATACGTCCACGATTATTCAAACGCCCAGGCCATCCTGCTCGACGCCCATGTCGACGGATTTGGCGGTGGCGGCAAGGCTTTCAATTGGTCACTGCTTCCTCCAAACGTCAACGCTCACCTCGTCTTGAGTGGTGGACTCACACCTGCAAACGTGGGCGACGGAATCGCGCAGATTCGGCCGCGCTGTAAGACGTTGTCCGTGGACGTGAGTTCTGGCGTGGAGGCGCTGGATGCTCAGGGACTACCCTGCAAAGGCATCAAAGACCCGGAAATGATTTTTCAGTTTGTGGCGGCGGTTCGGGCTGCTGATGCTTTTTTGGACACCCCACTCTCTCCCCCCGCCCTCTCTCGCCCCGCTGGGCGAGAGAGGGAGCTTTAACAGCCACATTTGGTTACTTCGCTTCGGCTACGCTTCTACTGGCCAAAGCCTTTCTCTCATTTTTTTATGTACGACTATCACCAACCTGACGTTTCCGGCCACTTCGGCAAGTACGGGGGCAGTTTTGTCTCTGAGACACTGACACACGCCATCAATGAGCTGAAAGACGCTTACGCCAAATACCAGCATGACCCGGCCTTTATTGCCGAATTCAAGTCCGAGCTGGCGCACTTTGTCGGTCGCCCCTCGCCCGTGTACCACGCGGCGCGCATGAGCCGCGAGATGGGCGGGGCGCAGATTTTTCTGAAGCGTGAGGACCTGAACCACACCGGTGCGCACAAGATCAACAACACGATTGGACAGGCCATGCTGGCCAAGCGCATGGGCAAGCCACGCGTAATAGCCGAAACCGGTGCCGGCCAGCACGGAGTGGCCACCGCCACCATCTGCGCGCGCTATGGATTGGAATGCGTGGTCTACATGGGCAGCGAGGACGTCAAGCGCCAAAGCCCCAATGTCTACCGCATGAAGCTGCTGGGCGCCACCGTGGTGCCGGTGGAAAGCGGCAGCAAAACGCTGAAAGATGCGCTGAACGAAGCCATGCGCGATTGGGTTGCCAATGTGGACAACACTTTCTACATCATCGGCACCGTGGCGGGACCGCACCCCTACCCGATGATGGTGCGAGACTTCCAGAGCGTCATCGGCGAGGAATGCCTGGTACAGATGCCCGAGATGCTGGCAACAGCCGGTTGCATGGGTGAGCAGCCCGACGCCGTGATTGCCTGCGTGGGCGGTGGGTCGAACGCCATGGGCATCTTCTATCCGTATATCCAGCATGAGACGACCCGCCTGATCGGCGTGGAGGCCGCTGGCGAAGGCCTGGAGAGCGGCAAACACTCCGCATCCATCCAAAAAGGAAGCCCCGGCGTGTTGCACGGCAACCGCACCTATGTGCTGCAGGATGACAACGGCCAGGTCACCGAGACGCACAGCATCAGCGCCGGCCTGGACTACCCCGGCGTTGGCCCGGAGCACGCATTCCTCAGCGATATTGGCCGTGCCGAATACGTGGGCATTACCGACAAGGAGGCGTTGGACGCCTTCCACTACCTGTGCCGCACCGAGGGCATCATCCCGGCGCTCGAATCCAGCCATGCAGTGGCTTATGCCATGAAGCTGGCCAAGACCATGCGCCCTGACCAAAGCATTCTGGTCAACCTGTCCGGCCGCGGCGACAAAGACATTGGCACGGTTGCCGACCTCAGCAACGGCGAATTCTTCTGCCGACCCAGCTGCACAGGGCAGTCGGTGAAGGGGAATATTTCAGTAAATAGGGTTGCAGCACACGTGAAACATGCGTAAGCAGCTATGAAAGTTATAGCATGAGCCGAATCAACAAAACCTTCCAAACCCTTGCCGCACAAGGGCGCAAGGCCCTCATCCCTTTCGTCACGGCAGGCTACCCGTTTGCCGACGTCACCCCTGAACTGATGCACGCTTTTGTTGCGGGCGGTGCCGATGTGATCGAGCTCGGCGTGCCATTCTCCGATCCCAGCGCCGACGGCCCGGTCATCCAGAAGGCGGGCGACAAGGCCCTGGCCTTTGGCATTGGCCTGGTGCAGATCCTGGCGATGGTGCGGGAATTTCGCGCAACCAACGCCACTACTCCCGTGGTGCTGATGGGCTACGCCAACCCGGTGGAGCGCTACGACCAAAAGCACGCAGCACCCGGTGTGTTCAGTCCCTTTGTCCTGGATGCCGCAGCCGCGGGTGTAGATGGCGTTCTGATCGTCGACTACCCGCCCGAAGAGTGCGAAGCCTTTGCCGCGGATCTGCGCGCCCACGGCATGGATCTGATCTTCCTGCTGGCCCCCACCAGTACCGATGCGCGCATGGCCCAAGTGGCCCGCGTGGCCAGCGGCTATGTGTACTACGTGTCGCTCAAGGGTGTGACCGGTTCGGGCGCGTTGAATATCGGCGCGGTGGAAGCCATGCTGCCGCGCATCCGCCAGCACATCGGCGTGCCGGTGGGCGTGGGGTTTGGCATTCGCGACGCGGCCACGGCGCGCACCATCTCACAGGTGGCTGATGCGGTGGTGATTGGCAGCAAGATCATCCAGCTGCTGGAACATCAGCCGCGAGACAAGTTAGCGACCACAGCGCAATATTTTCTGCAGGAAATCCGGACTGCGATGGACGCCTGAGTATAAAAGCCTCCTTTAGCCCTCGACTAGACTGCGCGACCAGCTATCAATTTGGAAGCAAATCCCATGACCGAAAAAACCATTCTTGTCACCGGCATCTCAGGCTTCATCGCCAAGCACTGCGCCCTGGATCTGCTCCAACACGGCTACCGGGTGCGCGGCACAGTGCGCAGTCTCAAAAAAGCTGAAGAAGTCAAAGCCACCCTGGCCCCGCACTGCGACATCACCCAGCTGGAATTTGTGGAAGCCGATCTCATGTCCGACAAGGGCTGGGACGCTGCCATGCATGGGATTTATGGTGTGCTGCATTTGGCGTCCCCTTTCATATTGAATGAACCCAAAGACCCTGATGAACTGATACGTCCGGCCGTAGACGGCACGCTGAGGGTCCTCAAAGCTGCGGTGGCCGCTAACGTGCAGCGTTTTGTGCAGACGTCGTCCATGGCAGCGGTCATGTACGGACACCCGAGCGACCGCACGACTCCCTTTACAGAAGACGACTGGACCCAGCTTGACCACCCAGGCGTCAGCAGCTATGCGCGATCCAAAACGCTGTCCGAGCGGGCAGCGCGCGACTTCATGGCCCAGCACAATCCCACCATGCACTACGCCAGCATCAACCCCGGTCTGGTGCTGGGCCCGCTGCTGGACCGTGACATGGGCAGCTCCGCAGAAGTTATCCAAATGTTTCTGCGCGGCAAGTATCCGGGTTGTGCCAAGCTGTCCTTTGCGGTGGTGGACGTTCGCGACGTCGCCAAAATGCATCGCCTGGCACTGGAAACGTCCGAGCCCACAGGCGGTCGCTACATAGCGGCATCGGGCGCTGCCTGGTTTTTGGACATGATGCGCCCCATCAAGGCGCGCTTGGGAGCCAAGGCCAGGAAGGTTCCCAGCTTTGAGTTACCCAATTTCTTGGTCCATCTGGTGGCCCTGTTCGACCCGACGGCCCGCGCCATCCTGGCCGACCTGGGAGTGGAGGTTCGGCTGGACACCGAGCGCACTCGTAAAGCATTGGGGATGGAGTTCATCGGGGTCGAAGAGTCGGCACCGGCCATGGCGCAAAGCCTGGTGGATTTAGGATTGGGCTGACTCGGATTTAGGCTGATAAACTGCCGCTAACCGTTGAACGCCCTCGTTGGACACTGCACTGGAGAATTGCACATGAGCTGGCTAGAAAAACTGCTGCCCCCGAAAATTCAACAAACCGACCCGGCGGACCGCCGTAGCGTCCCTGAAGGCCTGTGGATCAAGTGCCCTAGTTGCGAAACCGTGCTGTACAAGACGGATCTGGAGCAAAACCAGAACGTCTGCCCCAGTTGTAGCCACCACCACCGCATTGGTGCGCGGGCGCGGCTCAATCTATTCCTGGACAACGAAGGCCGATTTGAGATCGGCCAGGAAGTGTTGCCCGTGGACCCACTCAAGTTCAAGGACAGCCGCAAATACCCCGAACGCCTCAAAGAAGCGCTGGAAAACACCGGTGAGACCGACGCCTTGGTGGTCATGGGTGGCGCTGTGATGGGCATCAGCCTGGTGGCGGCCTGTTTTGAATTCGACTTTATGGGCGGCAGCATGGGCTCGGTGGTGGGCGAGCGTTTTGTGCGGGGTGTTGAAACCGCCATTGAACAGAAAGTGCCCTTCCTGTGCTTCACCGCTACGGGTGGCGCCCGCATGCAGGAGGGCCTGCTCTCGTTGATGCAAATGGCCAAGACCAATGCCGCACTGACACGCCTGGCCAAAAAGGGCTTGCCCTATATCAGCGTGCTGACCGATCCGACCATGGGTGGAGTCAGCGCCGGGTTCGCCTTCCTGGGTGACATGGTGATCGCCGAGCCCAAAGCCCTGATTGGTTTTGCCGGACCGCGCGTCATCGAATCCACGGTGCGGGTGACCTTGCCCGAGGGCTTTCAGCGTTCGGAATTTCTGCAAACCAAGGGTGCTATCGACCTGATCTGCGACCGCCGCGAGCTGCGCAAAACCGTGGCAAATTCGCTGGCGATGTTGCAACGCCAACCTGCCGATGCGGTCATCTAGTCAGTTGAGGACAGAGCTAAAGGTCTGTCCCGCAATATCTCAGGTAGCAAACAACACCGCCGCCTGAATCGACCCCAGCACAATCCCGGCCACCTGCAAGATCAACAGCAGCACCAGGGGTGACAGGTCAATACCTCCCACCAGCGGCACGATGCGCCGTATGGGAATCAACACGGGCATGACCAGCCGCTCCAGGAAATCCGCGCCGACCGACCGGGTTTGCACCCAGGACAGGATCGCGTAAATGATCACCAGCCCGGTCATGCCGGAAATCGCCATGCGCACCAGGCCAAAGGCGGCCAGCACCACCACGGACAGCATGCTGGTCGACATGCCAGTCAGGGTCCACAGAATCACGAACTGCGCCAACTGCACCAGAAACGCCCCTACCAGGCTGGCCATATCCCAGCGCCCGGCGGCAGGTATGACCCGGCGCAACGGCAACACCAGCCAGTCGGTCAGCGCAAAAATGAACTTCGCCAGCGGGTTACCAGAACGCACCGACATGGGAATGCGCTGGTACTGCATGTACAGCCGCAGCAGGCAAGTGCCAGCGATCAAACCGGCAGCCACTTCCAACAGCAGCGAGGTAATTTGGTAAAGCATGGTGTCCAATGAAAAGAGCGCTTCCATCATATACGGACCGCCCCTCTTAGAATCAAGGGTTCTGGCCTTGAAACAAGGTTCAATTTGACTCCACCTGTGCGCACCTCCATGTCTGACCCACAAGCTCCTGTTACTGTTCCTGGCTCCTCTTCCGTTCCCGCCCCTGCACTCCAGGATGAAAACCAGCTGATTCTCGAACGCCGGGAAAAGCTCAAGGCCATCCGCCAGCGCCAGACCGATGGCCATGGGGTCGCCTTCCCCAACGACTTCAAGCCCACACACAAGGCCGAGGAGCTGTTTGCCGAGTACGACCCGCACTCCACCGAAATCCTGGCAAGCATGGCCGTCACGGCCAAGGTTGCCGGACGCATGATGCTCAAGCGCGTCATGGGCAAGGCCAGTTTCTTCACGCTGCAGGACGCCTCCTTTGGCCCCAGCGGCGGGCGCATCCAGATTTACGTCAAGGGCGAAGATGTGGGTGCCGAGTTGTATGCCCTGTTCAAGCACTGGGATCTGGGCGACATCGTGGCCGCCGAGGGCATGGTGTTCAAGACCAAGACCGGCGAGCTGTCCCTGCACGCCAGCAGCATCCGCCTGCTGACCAAGAGCCTGCGCCCCATGCCGGACAAGTTCCACGGCATTGCCGATCAGGAAGTGAAGTACCGCCAGCGCTACATCGACCTGATGATGGACGAGACGGCCCGAAAGCGCTTTGTAGCCCGCAGCAAGGCCGTCAGCGGCCTGCGCGACTTCATGGTGCAGCACGGTTTTCTTGAAGTCGAGACCCCCATGCTCCACCCCATCCCCGGGGGTGCGAACGCCAAGCCCTTCACCACCCACCACAACGCGCTGGACCAGGAAATGTTCCTGCGCATTGCGCCCGAGCTGTACCTGAAGCGCCTGATCGTGGGTGGGTTCGATCGCGTGTTCGAAATCAATCGTAACTTCCGCAACGAAGGCATCTCCGTGCGGCACAACCCCGAGTTCACGATGATGGAGTTCTACGCGGCCTACTGGAACTACCAGGACCTGATGAGTTTCACCGAAGCCCTGGTGCGCGACGCTGCCATCAAGGCCTGCGACAGCCTGCACCTGAGCTACGGCGGCAAGCCGGTCGACCTGGAGGCGCCGTTCGAGCGCTTGACCATCCATGAAGCCATTTGCAAATACACCGAAGCCGGTGAAGCCCTGGAAGGCGGCAGTGGCCTGAAGGTGGACGACGCCACCTGGCTGACCAACGCCTTGCGCAAACTGGGCATGACCGAGGCCAAACACCACCTGTCTACCCGCAGCCTGGCCAGCCTGCAGGTGTTGTACTTTGAAGAAACCGTGGAAGAGAAGCTGTGGAACCCCACCTTCATCTGCGAGCACCCCGTAGAGATTTCGCCTCTGGCGCGCGCCAGCGACACCCACCCGGAAGTGACCGAGCGTTTTGAGCTTTACATCACCGGCCGCGAGTTCGGTAACGGCTTTAGCGAGCTGAACGACGCCGAGGACCAGGCAGCCCGCTTCAAGGCCCAGGTAGACGCCAAGGACAGCGGCGATGATGAGGCCATGCACTATGACCACGACTTTGTGCGCGCGCTGGAACACGGCATGCCGCCAACCGGCGGCTGCGGCATTGGCATTGACCGCCTGATGATGCTGCTGACCGACAGCCCGAGCATCCGTGACATCATCCTGTTCCCGGCCCTGCGTCGGGAAATTTAAGCAAAAACGACCTCCAGACCCCGCCATTACTGCGCAAGCAGCTATGACAAATATAGCATCTACGGCCTTGAAATTCCTGCATGGCTACCCGAGTGAAACGCGGGAACAGGTGCAGCAGATGCTGGATGGCGGGCGCATAGGACCCTGGCTGCTGCGGAAATACCCGTCGGCCCACGGCATACGCACCGACCGCGCGCTGTACGACTACGTGCAGATGCTCAAGGCCGAATACCTGCGCGGCGCCGAGACGCTGAGCAAGGTGGCATTCGACAGCAAGCTGCAAGTCGTGCAACACGCACTGGGCACGCACACCACGGTGTCACGCGTACAGGGCAGCAAGCTCAAAGCCAAGCGCGAGATCCGTATTGCGTCATTGTTCAAGGACGGCCCGCCCGAGTTTTTGCGCATGATTGTGGTCCACGAGCTGGCCCACCTGCGCAGCAGCGCCCACGACAAGCCCTTCTACCAACTCTGTGCCTACATGGAACCGTCGTACCACCAGCTGGAGTTTGAACTGCGCCTGTACCTGACCCACCTGGGCGGTGGTGGTACCCGCCTTTGGGACAGCGTGGCGCTACCTTAACCGGGCCGCAATGGTTTGAGCAAGTCACTCAAACCATTGTGGTCAATCTCGTGCATCAACGCCAGCAGGCGGCCGGTTTCCCCCTTGGGAAACCCGGTGCGGGCAAACCAGGTGAGGTAGTTGCCTGGAAGATCGGCTATGACGCGCCCCTGGTACTTGCCAAAAGGCATAACACGGGTGACGAGTAGTTGAAGATCTTGCGCTTGCATGGCACGAGCATAAGGCCACGCTTGCCTCAAGGCTTTGCCGCGATGCGGATAGCTACTATTTTGATAGCTTTTCGCGCAAGTTCCACGGGGGCTATGTGCCACAATGTTTACCAGAAATTTTGCTGAGAGGATTTCCACCATGTCCCGTCCCGCCATTTGGGCCACCAAGGTCGCCGCGCTGATTCAAGGCGGCAACACACAGGCTGCGCTGGCGCAGATCAAGGTGGCACCGACAGTGAAAGACGTGGAGCAATTGCGTAGCTTGCTGGAAAGTGCGGGTCTGCTCAAGCGGCATCCTGCAATTGACAGCACCACGCACGACCAGATTGCAGCACTCAAGGGCTCGCGTCTGCACCGTTCGCCCTGAGGCGCCCAATGCATTCAGCCCTCCACGAACCAGGTGGAGCCGGACACCCGCACCAAAACGCAACAGGTCAGGAAATCCAATCCAGCGCCTGCATATAGGCACCCTGCACCATGAGCGAGTCCCACTCCAACACGGGTGTATTGGGTAACAGGGCGCGGCGGCGTGCTTCGCTGGCATCGCTGGCCTGCCACTGGCCTTTGAGCTGGGACTCGGTCAATCCGGCGATCAGCTCATCCACGGCCCTCCCAGCGCCTTCACTGTCAGCGATGGACTGGTTGCACAACAACACCATGTCGCATCCCGCTGCCAACGCTACCACCGCAGCGTGCGTGTAGCTAACTTGTTGCCCGTCAATGACCCTAGCACCGGCCATGGACAGGTCGTCACTGAAAATGGCGCCCCCAAAGCCCAGCTGACTGCGCAGAATGTCGTTTAGCCAAATGCTGGAAAAACCCGCCGGGCGGGCATCCACCTTGGAATAAATCACGTGGGCCGGCATCACACTGGTCATCACCGTATTGAGCCAACGGTAGGGCGCAGCATCATCCGCCAGAATGGCCTTCAGGCTGCGTTTGTCCACGGGAATATCAGTGTGCGAATCTGCCTTCACAAAGCCGTGCCCGGGAAAATGCTTGCCGCAGTTGGCCATGCCGCTTTGCAGCAGACCGTGCATCAGGCTCTTGGCCAAAAGGCTCACCACGCGGGGGTCGCGGGCAAAGGAGCGACTGCCAATGACAGAACTCTCACCATAGTCCAGGTCCAGCACCGGAGTGAAGCTCAGGTCCACACCGCAGGCGCGCAGCTCGGCGCCCAGCACGTAACCGCACGCGCTGGCCGCATTCGTGGCATCCATCGGGCCGGCGTGCGAGTTGGCCTTGGGAGGGGCCATCCACATCTCGCCCAATGCCCGCATAGGTGGCAGATGGGTAAAACCATCCGTCTTGAAGCGCTGCACATGACCGCCTTCGTGGTCGACGCAGATCAGCAGGTCCGATCGGACCTTTTTGATAGAGCGACACAGGGTAGTGAGCTGGGCACGATTTTGCCAGTTGCGAGCAAACAGAATCAGCCCGCCCACCAAAGGGTGCATGAGGCGCTGGCGGTCCACAGATGTTAGTGTCAGGCCAGCAATGTCAATGATAAGGGGGGCATGAAAGGTCATAGTAAATCGCTCGCTAGAAGGTAGTGCTATGAATTAAATAGCTATGCATGCCGATATAGTAAGGGTCAAAAGCCCATTCGTATCCCACTTTTTTCTTGTCAGTGCCGCGGTGTCAGACAAAGTTGCCTTCTCAAATCACCCCGCTGTGAGCTCAATCCCGTTCTGAATCACCCCAATCAGCGAGGCTTGGTTCTCTGGCGACTCCGAGAACCCCAGCAGAGCCTGCTCGCGGCTTTGGGCATGGCTGCTGAGCTGGTTGACCCAATACTCCAGACCACCCGCGTCGGCCGTGCGGTGCAGGGCATTGGTGTACAGCAGGTTCACAAAGGCGCTGTCGGTGGGTGAGTTGCCATACAGAGTTTTGAACTCCCCACTCTCAATGAATGCCGCTGCCACCTTGAGCATGGACAAGCCTTGGTCCACGCCTTTGATCCAGCCCGATAGCCCGTCTTTGTCGGGTGTGCGGTTAAACGCCGCCTGGTACAGCCGGTAGGTCTGGCCCGCGTTGCCGCTGGTGTCGAATGCCAGGATGGCATCGTCAAACTTGAGTCGCTCCACATGGCTCAGGGTATCGACCCCATTGGTGCTACCGCTCACCGTCAAGGCACCGCTGGCGTTGGTGGTCGTGTGGCTGGCTCGGGTGCCGCTGTAGATGGCGGTATCCAATCCACCACCTCC
>CAJAVE010000275.1 GCA_903945325.1 uncultured beta proteobacterium
AGGGTTTGGAAAATTTTCATGAAGGCACTGTAGGGTGCCAAGCTGCGTTCACGTGTCAAGCCAGTGACACAGCCCTTGCCACTGGGCCAGGTCTTTCTCCACCCGGCCACGTGCCACATCAAACAGCGTGAGGCCGCGCGCAGCCAGGTGGACATAGTTTTGTGTATCTCGCAGATAGCCCAGCACGGGAACACCCAGCTTGTCCACAAACTCATGCAAATGGTCGGCGGCAAGGGTGCGGGCATCCACGCGCATGCCCACCAGCCCAATGTGGGTCTTGCCCGCGTGCTTGTTTTGCACCAGCTCGTCCAAAAAAGCCCGGGTGGCGAAAATATCAAACACACTGGGTTGCAGCGGCACAACGATGTGATCGGCCATCTTCATCACTTCGTTCAGGCGTTTGCCATGCAGCCCGGCCGGGGTATCCAGGACCACATGGGTCGTGCCCTTCGGAGGCTTGGCGATATTGGCTGCATCGGTTTCCCAAGTGCCAATAGAGCGCGCACTCGAAGGGCGCAAACCCAGCCACAAGCGGGACGACTGCTGGCGGTCCACATCGCCCAGCATCACAGCATGCCCACGCGAGGCGAAATAGCCAGCGATATTGGTCGACAGGGTGGACTTGCCGACACCGCCTTTGGGATTGGCTACAACAACGATTGGCATGGCGTTTCCCCCGGGTTTCGTAATTTGCTATGTTAGCGCCATGGAACATACACCCGCATGGCTAATCAACAGCTTTATTTACCTGAGCGCGGCCGTCATCGCTGTGCCCCTGAGCCGGGCTTTGGGCCTGGGCTCCATCATCGGTTACCTGGCAGCGGGCATCGCCATTGGCCCGTGGGGCCTGGGCTTTGTGACCAACGTGCAGGATATTCTGCATTTTGCCGAATTTGGCGTGGTCCTGATGCTGTTTCTGGTCGGCCTGGAACTTGAACCCAAGCGCCTGTGGAGCCTGCGTCGCCCCATTTTTGGCTGGGGCAGCGCCCAGGTGGCGGGCTGCGTGGCGGCCATTTTCGGGGTGGCACTGGCGCTCGGCATTCCATGGTCAATGGCGCTGGTGGCGGCTCTGGGGCTGGCACTCTCCAGCACGGCCATCGCCTTGCAGGTCATGGGCGAGCGCAACCTGCTGCCCACCGGCAGTGGTCAGGCCGGTTTCTCGATTCTGCTGTTCCAGGACGTGGCAGCCATACCGATTCTCGCGCTGCTACCGCTTCTGGCCAATTCTATAGAGTCAAATAGGGCTCTAGCCCCCGTCGATATTGCGCAAGAAGCTATAAAAATAATAGCAGTCATTGCAGCCATCGTGGTCGGCGGCCGTCTGGCTTTGCGACCTCTGCTGCGCTGGATTGCCCGCAGCAAGACGCCCGAGATCTTCACTGCAGCATCCTTGTTGCTGGTGGTTGGCATTGCAGCCCTGATGCAGCGGGTGGGTTTGTCCATGGCGTTGGGCGCCTTTCTGGCCGGCGTGCTGCTGGCAGAGAGTGAATACCGGCGCGAGCTGGAAACCAATATCGAACCCTTCAAGGGCCTGCTGCTCGGCCTGTTCTTCATTGCCGTGGGCATGGGGGTTGACTTGGGCGTGCTGCGCGCCGCACCGCTGCAAATGGCTGCCATCGTGCTCGGCTTTCTGGCAGTCAAAGCTCTGGTGATCTATAGCCTGGCCCGTTTCCTGAACTTGCCGTTTCAGGAACGCCCGGTTTTTACCTTGCTGCTAGCCCAGGGTGGAGAGTTTGCTTTTGTCGTGTTTCAGGCGGCCGCCGGTGCGCAAGTATTGCCGGCACAAACCGCATCCCTACTGATTGGCGCGGTGGCCGTCTCCATGCTGATCAGCCCGCTGATCCTGGTGGCCATTGACAAGCTGCTGCTGCCGCGCTACGCCGATTGCGGGGTGGTCCCGCTGGACGAAATATCGGAGCAGCAGGACGCGCCCATCCTCATCGCAGGGTTCGGACGCTATGGGCAAATTGTGGCGCGCGTGCTGCTGGCTCAGGGGCAAGCCTGCACCGTGCTGGACCATGACGCAGAAATGATTGAAGCAGCCCGAAAGTTCGGTTACCGCGTGTTCTTTGGTGATGCCACCCGCCTGGATTTGCTACGCACCGCCGGTGCTGCGCAGGCCAAAGTACTGGTGGTTGCCGTGGACGACGTGACGCAGTCGCTGGAAATTGTCGACCTGGTGCGCGAACACTTTCCGGCGCTGACCATCGTCGCCCGCGCCCGGGATGTGACGCACTGGAACCAACTGCGCGATCGTGGCGTCATGCTGGTACAACGCGAGCTGTTTGAGTCCAGCCTGCGCAGCGCCCGCAGCGTGCTGGAGCTGACGGGCCACAGCGCGCCCGCCGCAGAACAGATCACCCAGCGTTTTCGTCAGCACAACCTGGAGTTATTTGAAAAGCTACACCCGCACTACAAAGACAGCGCCAAGCTGATCTCGGTCGTCAAACAGGGACGCCAACAACTCGAGGAACAGGTCGCGCGTGAGCGTGAGGAACAGGCCGACCAGACCTGAAACATTTATTGCGGCGTCGGTGGTGGTGGTGGCACCTGACCCGCCGGGGGCGGTGGCGGTGGCGGGTAATACGGAGCGGGAGCGGCTTGGGGCACAGCCACCACGCTCGGAGCGGACCTGCGGTAGTAGCGCTGAGACGGCTGGTTGTTCTTGGACACCATGCACTGCTCGTAGGCAATGTCGTAACGTTGCTGGGCGCTTCTTCCCTCGTCCGCGCTATTGCCAGCACCAATCATCGTACCCATCATCAAGCCTGTTGCAGCACCGGCACCGGTATTGTTGTAATGGCGCCCACTCGTCGCCGCACCAACCGCCGCACCAATCAAGGTGCCGACCACGGCCGAGCCAACGGCTGCGTCCCCCCGGGTATCGTGGCCAAGCGACTGTTGCGCATAGCTCCTGCAATACTGGTCTTCTGCCGCAAAAAGCTCCAGCGGTTTGCCGGGCGTTGGCATCACCGCGACGCGAGGGCCTTGGGGCGCCGAAACGCAGGCGCTCAAGCCAACCAGGCAAACCAAGCCAAATATGCGGCGCAAAACGACTTGTGTCGGTGCTTTCATTTCGAAACTCCTGGTGGTGTGGCGGGAACAGTCTTCCATCCAGTGGGACATGACGCCACATACGGGTAATAGCCATGGGCTGACTCGCAGTAGTACCAAAACTGCGGGGTTGACTGCACCGCGGCGGGCGAGTCTTGGTGCGGGGCCTGAACGGGTGGCGCAATCTGCACCACAACGGGCGGCGGCGATGGCTCAACCACCACCACGGGGGGCTGGTACGGATCGGGGTAGGGATAAGCCGGTTGTGGATAAAAGTACCACATTCCCCCTGCAACCCACCACCATCCGAACCGCCCGGCATGTGAGCCATGGCGCCATGCTCCTGATCGCCACTGCCGCGCATCGTGCCGGTCGAAGTGCCGGATATCACCACGCCAGACACCGTGCGGGTGCTGTGCCACTGCAGCAAACGGTACTGCGCCCAGCAGCGCAGCTACCGCCAGCGACCAGCCAACCGTGTATTTCATGGAATCACCCCTTTGTATCAAGCAAGATGAACTGTGCACAAGTTCCCTTTAACCTGTCAACGACCCAACTCTGCATTTCGCCTACCGCAAACAACAAACTTTACAGTCACTTCACTGACTGGAAACCGTTTCAACATGCAGACCTTCCACAGTGGCATGCATGAATGTCAAATATTGCCCCATAAAAGGGGGAAACTTCGGCGACACACTCAACACCATGGTTTGGGATCGATTGTTTCCCGACCTGAAGCGTCTCAAAGACGGACTCCTTGTCTACGGCATTGGCACCTTGCTCGATGGCCGCCATGACCGGTCAAAGAGAAAAATTGTTCTCGGCTCCGGAATCGGCGAAGCCCATGCAGCCCGACCCGACCCCAACTGGGACAGCTACGACTGGGAGCGAGTTGCAGCCGACGCGGGCATGGTGGCCGACCGGCCATTGATGCGCAGCATCAACAAACCCAAGGCGATGGCCAATTGCCTGGCGCGGCTGGTGCAATACAAGGAACACACCCGTCGCCCGCCGTTGCGCGCGGTCTCCAGCGCCACACCAATAGATGCGCTTCGCGTGTCCCAATCGTTGTTCAACTATGCACGCAATGAGGGAAATTTTTCCTGCAGCCGCCCGTCAGAAATCGAGCGCCAGCGCGAACGCATGCTGGTCGCCTGCAGCAATTTCGCCAGGGAATACGGCCTGCGTTTCACGCCGTGACCAATTTGCCATGTTAACCTTGCGCCATGTTCAGCCCTTCGCAAGTCGACGTTCGCCGTTTTTTTTGCTCTGTCTATGCCAAGGCCCTCGCCGGACGGCCGTTGGAAGCTATTGAAACAATAGCAAGCCATTGGATGGACGAGCATCCGGAGTACGCACAAGATTTTGCTGATGTAGACGCGGCACTGGCCAATATGGACAGCGTGCCAGAGGGCCGCACCAATCCTTTTTTACACTTGTCCATGCACTTGTCCATCACCGAGCAATGCAGCATCGACCAGCCTCGCGGCATTCGCCAGGCCATTGAGCTGCTGAACCACCGGCGCGACTCCCTGCACCAGGCGCACCATGAGGCCATGGACTGCCTGGGAAAAATGCTGTGGGAAAGCCAGCGGGCAGGTCGCCCGCCGGATGGAGAGGCCTACGTTGCCTGTGTACAGCGCCACGCGACACAGGATTGAAATTCCAATAAAAAAGACCGCTTCACCAGCGGTCTTTTTTATTGGAGGATTCGCCGGTTTACTTGAACTTGGCTTGCGGCACGGTATTGAGCTCGCCAGGCAAGCTGCCTATGTAGTTGGCCAGTTCCTTGAGCTCGGCATTCGTGAACTGTTTTGCTATTCCGCCCATGATGGCGTTGCCGCGACCAATCATCGGATTGCTTTCTGTCTTGTAGGCCTTCAGGGCTACAAACAGGTAGTCGCTGTGCTGACCCGCTATCTTGGGGTAGGTTGGGTCAATCGGCTTGCTGAAGCTCTCGCCATGGCAGGACACGCAAGCGCCCTTGGCAACCAACTCCATAGCCTTGCTGGAGCCGTCGGCTGCTTTGCCGAGTGCCGGTGTGCCCGCCACAACTCCACTGGATTCGTAGTGGGCTGCAATGTCGGCAATATCCTGGTCACTCAATGCATCGGCAATACCACGCATGGTCGGGTGCTTGCGTTCGCCTTTTTTGTAGGCACCCAATGCTGATGCAATGAACTTGCTTCCCTGACCCGAAATCTTGGGAACTTTGTGAATTTCGGGAAAGCTGGCTTGGTAGCCAATGATGCCGTGGCAGCCAATGCAGAGTGCAATTTTCTTTTCACCTGCCTGAGCGTCCCCCTTGATTTCCTGGGCACACGCCGTAAAGGAGGTCACTTGAGCGACAAGGGCAACGAAAACGGATAGCAACAGTTTGTTCATTTTGCAAGGACAATTAGACAATGTTTGATTTAAATCTAATTTTCATTATATAGACCAGCGTATTGCGCACTCCGCAGCCACTAAGCTGCTCCCTTGCCCCTCACTTTTCCTCAATGCGCCCCAAACCATGAAATTCCACGGAACAAAGAACTACGTCGCCACACAGGACCTGATGCTGTCGGTCAATGCAGCTATCACCTTGCAGCGCCCGTTGCTGGTCAAGGGCGAGCCCGGCACCGGCAAGACCATGCTTGCCGAAGAAGTAGCCCAGGCGCTGGACATGCCGCTGCTGCAATGGCACATCAAATCCACAACCAAGGCGCAGCAGGGCCTTTACGAATATGACGCCGTGAGCCGTCTACGCGACTCGCAACTGTCCGATGTGGACGGTGGCGAGCGCGTCAAGGACATCCACAACTACATTGTCAAGGGTGTGTTGTGGCAGGCCTTTACGGCAGACAAACAAGTGGCCCTACTGATTGACGAGATCGACAAGGCCGACATCGAATTCCCCAACGACCTGCTACGCGAAATCGACCGCATGGAGTTTTACTGCTACGAGACCCGTCAACTAATCAAGGCCAAGCACCGCCCGCTGGTGTTCATTACCTCGAACAACGAGAAGGAATTGCCCGACGCCTTCCTGCGCCGCTGCTTCTTCCACTATATCAAGTTCCCCGATGCCGCCACCATGCAAAGCATCGTGGATGTGCACTTCCCCTCCCTGAAGAAAGAGCTGATCAGCGCCGCGATGAAGACCTTCTTTGACGTGCGCAACCTGCCCGGCCTGAAGAAAAAACCT
>CAJAVE010000276.1 GCA_903945325.1 uncultured beta proteobacterium
TTCAACCGGTTTCGCAAGTTGCTGGTGCGATACGAAAAACTTGATCGCAGTTTCCTGGCGCTCAATCACTTGGCAGCGTCCATCATGGCATTCCGAAAGATAAAGTCAGGCGAAAACATTATTTACGGATAAGTTCTTAGTGGTTTGGCGGTTACTTTTTCGCTTCTTCCATCTTCTTGCACTCAGCTTTCATTTTGTCGTCGGCTTTTGCGGGGTCCATTTTCTTGCACGCTTCCATCTTGGCGGCCTTGTCCTTGTCGGACATGGCACCACCGTGGGCACCTGCAAAAGCTCCAACCGATGCGGTTGCAAAAGCCACAACAATTAACGAAGAAAACAATTTGTTCATACTCGGACTCCTGAAGTTAAATGAAAAGATTCAATGGCTTGGCTACCCAAGCGCAATGTACTGCAATTACAAGGATTCAACATTTCATGGGAATTACGCATGTTTTGGCAAGGGTTTTTCTGCTGGCTTGGGTGGCAGGGTTGTCTGCGGCACAGGCTGCGCCTTATACGCCTACAAGCGATGCCCAGGTGATTGGCACACTACCTTTTCGCCCCAATGACAGCAGCGCGCGCGAACTCGCTGCCCTGCGCGCCTCGGCTGCAAAAGACCCGACCGACCCGCAGTTCGCAGTCGCATTGGCCCAACAGTATTTCGACCTGGCTATCGCACGCGGTGACCCGCGCTATGTGGGCTATGCCAATGCGGTCGTTGAGCGATTTTCAGGAAACCTGACCGCGCCACTGCTGGTGGTGCGGGGCACACTGCGCCAGTACCGGCACGACTTTGCAGCGGCTCTGGACGACTACGCCGCCGCCCTGGCCATGGACGCCGATCTGGCCAGCGCACACGCCTGGCGTGCTGCAATCTATCTGGTTCAGGCACGCTACGACATGGCCAATATCGAATGCCAGGCGCTGCAGCGCCTGGATCGCTCGGTGCTCTATGGCGGCTGCGCGGGGATGGCTCTGGCCTACTCGGGTCACCTGGACCAAGCTTATGCCACACTGCAAAAGGCACTCTCACTGGCTCACCATGACGACCACCGCCTGTGGCTGCAAACGCGACTCGGTGAGGTCGCGGCCTGGATGGGGCAACCCGCACGGGCCGAGCAGCATTTCAAACTTGCCGTGCGTGTGGGTCAGGATGATGGGTATCTGCTCGCCGCCTGGAGTGATTTTTTGCTGGATCAGGGCCGCAACGCCGAGGTCGTGAAGCTACTGGCAAGCTGGGAGGCCTCGGACGGCCTTTTGTTGCGTCTGACTGAGGCTGAGACTGGTTTGAAGCTGCCCCAAGCCGGGGCCCACATCCAAGCACTGGCAGCCCGGTTCGATGCCGCCAGATTGCGGGGTGATACCACACACCGCGCAGAAGAGGCGCGCTTTCATTTGCGCCTGCGTAGCAATGCCGCACTGGCAACTCAACTGGCTACGGAAAACTACCGTGGTCAAAAGGAGCCGCGTGACGCCCGCATCGCGCTGGAAGCCGCACTGGCGGCCGGTAACCCCGATGCGGCAAGGGACGTTCAACAATGGTTGACGTCCAGCCGGTTTGAAGACCCCAGGTTACGCGCTCTGGACAGTCAAATCAGGCTTTTGCCCTCCGCTTCGCAGCCCGGAGGAAAACCATGATGCTGCGGTTCGCCCTACTTTGCGCGCTCATCTGCGCCCACGCGGCGGCCTGGGCACACAAGGCCAGTGACAGCTACCTGGTGGTGGATGCCAAGGGCGCGGCCGTCTCGGTGCAATGGGATATTGCCCTGCGCGACATTGATTTCGCGTTGGGTCTGGACGGCGATGGCAATGGCGAAATCACCTGGGGCGAACTGCGGGCACGCCGGTCCAACCTGGAGGCTTGGGCGCTCAGCAACCTGGACCTGGAGCGCGGGGGCACCTGCAAGCTGCAACTGGCCGACTTACAGGTCGATGAGCACACCGACGGAGGCTACGCCGTACTGCACATCGCCGGAACCTGCCCTGAGTCTGCCGGTGAACTGGGCTTGGGTTATCGGTTGCTTTTTGACATGGACAACCTGCACCGGGGTTTGCTGCGCGTAACGGTCGACGGCACCACCCACACGACGGTGTTATCACCCACCAGCGGCGTGATGCGCTGGGGTCCGCAAGCCGTGTCGCGGCTTGCGCAGTTCCAACACTATCTGGTGGAGGGTGTCTGGCACATATGGATTGGGTTTGACCACATCCTGTTTCTTGTCTCGCTTCTACTGCCGGCTGTGCTTTTCCATAGCGTCAATCGCTGGCGCGGAGCGCATTCATTTGCCGACGCAGGGCGTGAGGTTCTGTGGGTGGTGACATCTTTTACCGCTGCGCATTCCATCACCCTGTCGCTGGCGGCATTGGGCTGGGTCTCGCTGCCATCACGGGTGGTGGAGTCGGCCATTGCCCTGTCGGTGGTGTTGGCTGCAGCCAACAATCTGTGGCCTGTGGTGGTGCATCGGCGCTGGCTGGTTGCGTTCAGCTTTGGGCTGATTCATGGATTCGGCTTCGCCAGTGTGCTGGCCGAACTGGGTCTGCCCTCCGACGCGCTGGTACTCTCCCTCATAGGATTCAACCTGGGCGTTGAAGCAGGGCAACTGGCCATCGTCGCCGCCTTCCTGCCGGCCGCGTACTGGCTTCGCAACACACCGCTCTACCAGCGCGGCATTTTTGTCGGTGGCTCTGTGCTGACGATGCTGGTAGCACTGGTCTGGTTGATGGAGCGGGCCTTGGACTTCAAGTTGATCAGCCCGTAACGGCTTGGTGCGAGAATCAGCGACCCCAAAAAGGAGACCATCCCTATGCCATCTGCACGCGACGTGTTTGACACCCTCAACACCGACTACCTGAACGTTCACAAGACCAAAGAAGACCTGTTCTGGGACACCTACATGGCCATCTCGGACGACGATGCCGGTTTTGCCCGGGCCGAAGAAAATTTCAAAAATTTCATCTCCGACCCCGCCAGACTGGCGACCGTGCGCCAGGCACTGGGAAATTTGGGCAATACCGATGCAGATGAAACATTGCGCGCCCTGCGCCAGGGTCTGACCGGTTGGCTTGCCCTGTTTGAATGCAACATCATCGACAGTGACGCGGCCCGCCACGAGATGGCAGACCTGATCAAGCTGGAATCCGAACTGTTTACCAAGCGCCGCGATCTGGTCCTGCAACACATCAATGACGCCGGTGCCGTGGAGGACACCACGCTGAGCGGCCTGGCCACGAACATGAGTACCAACCGCAGCGAGGCGGCCCGCAAGACTTCGCACGACGCCATGCTTGGCCTGGAGAGTTGGGTTTTAGCCAACGGATTCCTGGAGATTGTGAAAAAGCGCAACGCGTTTGCCAGAGCACAGGGTTTTGCAAATTTCTTTGACTACAAGGTCCTGAAGAACGAACAGATGACTGCGGACCAACTGTTCACCATTCTGGACGACTTCGAGGTTCGCACGCGCCAGGCCAATACCCGCGCGCTTCAGGCGCTGGTCGATACCCACGGTGCAGATGCCACCAAACCATGGAACCTGCGCTACTTCGCCAGCGGTGACGTGACACGCCAGTTGGACCCGTATCTGTCGTTCGGCAAGGGGCTGGAGCGCTGGATCCACAGCTTTTGCCGCCTGGGCATTCGCTACCGGGGCGCTACCTTGCAGCTGGATTTGCTGGAGCGCAAGGGCAAATACCAGAACGGTTTTTGCCATGGACCGATTCCGCCCTATTTTGATGCCAACAACCAATGGGTCACTGGCCAGATCAATTTCACCGCCAACGCAAAACCCGACCAGATTGGCAGCGGCGCGCGTGCCATCAACACGCTTTTCCACGAAGGTGGACATGCGGCTCACTTCGCCAACGTCACGCAAAACTCGCCCTGCTTCTCGCAGGAATTTGCACCCACCTCCATGGCCTACGCCGAGACGCAGTCCATGTTTTGCGACAGCCTTCTCGGGGACGCAGACTGGCTCAAACGTTACGCCTGCAACGCACAGGGCGAGCCCATTCCGGATACGCTGATTCACGCGCTCATACAGACCACTCAACCCTTTGCCGCATTTGGTGAGCGCGGCATTCTGGTAGTGCCCTACTTCGAGCGGGCGCTGTACCAGATGTCCGACGAAGAACTGACATCCGAACGCGTGCTGGCCTTGGCGCGCGAGACCGAGCTGCGCATCCTGGGCGTGGCGGTAGGTCCGCGCCCGATGCTGGGCATTCCCCATCTGCTCAATCAGGAGTCGGCCGCTTCCTACCACGGGTACCTGCTGGCCAATATGGCGGTGTACCAGACACGTGCATACTTTGAGCGTACCTATGGTTACCTGACCGATAACCCCGCCGTTGGCCCGGCACTGGCCGAGCACTATTGGGCACGGGGCAACGGTGTCAGCCACAACCAGACGCTGATGGATCTGACCGGTGAACCGTTCAATGCCAAGTACCTGGCGGACTATTGCAACCAGACGGTCGCTGAAGCCTGGACGACAGCGTGCGCGCAAATGTCCAGCGCGGCTTCGCGCACCTACCCACAGACCGCACAAGCAGACCTGGATGCGCACATCCGCATCGTGCATGGTGCCGAGCTGATTGCCGACAACAGTGAATCGGACGAAGCCATGTGCCGGCAGTTCGAGGCCTGGGTTGCAGAGCGCTTCCCCAGCCCCAACCCGTAACGACGACTAACCCGCCACCGCGACGCGCTTTGCGCGTTTGCGTGCAGGTGCCTTCGCCGTCAATTGGGGCAGCTTTTCAACCGGCGCTGCAATATGTCCGGCCACCGTGGGCTTGACTTGCGCCAGTTCCATCAGCGTGCGGTGCTCTGACAGCAGCGCATCGGCCAGGTCGTTGACATCGGGCACGGCACGGCGGCAGGCGATCAGGCCGTAGTCCAGGCGTCCGTTGTAACTCTGCACTGTGACGTTCAGCGCCATGCTGTGCGACGGAATGGAAACCGGGTAATAGCTCACCACTTTGGCCCCGGCAAAGTACAGTTGCACGGGAATGCCCTGCACGTTGGAGATTATCAGGTTGGCAATGGGCGGCATCACATTGGCCAGGCGGGAGCGGCTGAACAGCGAGGCCAGTGCCGACATCAGCCAGGGCGCTGCAGGCAATGGAAAATCCATGGGAATGGCATTCTTGACGCGCCCCATCATGACCTTGGCGCTGGCGGACGATTCATTGATTTTTTGCAGCCGCTGCAACGGGTCCTTGATGTGGGTGGCCAGGTTCATGGTGACCATGGTGACCTGGTTGTTGGATGTCATGTCACCTTCCTGGCGCAGGCTGACCGGCACCGCCGCACACAACGGCTTGTCAGGCAGTTCGTTGTGGTCTTTCAGGTAAGCGCGCAGGGCCCCCGCCGTGGTCGCCATCACCACATCGTTGAGTGAAACGCCCAGCGCCTTGGCGATTTGTTTCACCTCAGACAACGGCACGGTGCGCCCGGCAAAGGTACGCTGATTGGTTATGGCCACGTTCAGCGATGTACGGGGCGCAAAAATCTTGAAGTCCTTGGGCAGCGACCAGTCACGCTTGCCGTTGACTCCCTTGGCAGGGATCAACGCGGTCCTGGCGGACCGTGCAATGAGGGGCAGCGACTTGACCAGCCCAACCGACTGGTTCAGCGTGTTTCGCAACGCTGCACCCAGCAACTCGGCAACGCCCAACTGGTAATGCTCGCGCCGACCGCGCGGACGCGGTGCCTTGATGGCACGCCCGGTCGGCTCCAGATCAAAAATCGCTTTGGCAACGGCAACACCGGCCTGCCCGTCCAGGCCCGCATGGTGGACTTTGCAATACAACGCCACCTGGCCGCTCTTGAGCCCGTCAATGACAAAAAACTCCCACAGTGGTCGGCTTCGGTCCAGCAGGCTGGAGTGCAGGCGCGCCACATACAGCTGCAATTGCCGGTTGGTTCCGGGCTTGGGCAGAGTGACATGGCGCACGTGGTAATCCATGTCAATGTCCTCGTCCACCACCCAAACCGGGTTGGACAGGTCCAGCGGCATCAGCATCAGCTTGCGGGTAAATACATCGGCCAGATGCATGCGCTGTTGGATATGCGCCTTCGTGTCCTCAAAAAAATCCCCTGCATAGCCTTCAGGCAAATCGACCACATTGAGGGAGCCGATATGCATGGGCATTTCGGGAGATTCAAGATGCAGGAACGCAGAGTCCACGCCGCTGAGATGCTTCATGCGCCAGGTCTTTCAGAAAATTGGAGAGGAAAAA
>CAJAVE010000277.1 GCA_903945325.1 uncultured beta proteobacterium
CGGTGTCCAGAGAGTCCGCACCCAGATCGGCCACAAAGGCTTTCTCATTGGTTACTTGGGACTCTTCCAGACCGAGTTGTTCGGCAATAATTTTCTTGACGCGGGCTTCGATATCACTCATGGCTTCCCTCTAAGGGTTGTAAAAGAATCCGTAATTTTACCCGGGCTTAGAGCCGCAACTCTAACCAGGTGGCCGAACGGAAAAATCGGCTGAATTCGATAGCTTACATGTACATGCCACCGTTGACATGCAGTTCCTGGCCCGTCACATAACTCGCGCCAGGGGACGCCAAGTATGCAACAGCATGTGCGATGTCCGCAGGGTTTCCCAAATGCCCCAAGGGAATTTGGCCCAAAAGTGCCTTATGCTGCGCTTCCCCCAAACCAGCGGTCATATCGGTTTCGATAAATCCAGGGGCAATGCAATTGACGGTGATATTGCGCGACCCCAACTCACGGGCGAGAGCACGCGTCATGCCAGCCACACCGGCCTTGGCTGCCGCGTAGTTGGCTTGGCCGGGATTACCGGATGCACCCACCACCGAAGTGATGTTGATGATGCGGCCATAGCGTTGCTTCATCATGGTGCGCATCACGGCGCGGCTCATTCGAAAAACGCCTTTCAAGTTGGCATCCATGACTGCATCCCACTCGTCGTCTTTCATGCGCATTGCCAGGTTGTCGCGGGTGATGCCGGCGTTGTTGACCAGCACCTGCAACACACCATACTCCTTGACCAGCGCATCAACCAGCGCGTCGCCGGCGCCAACCTGGGTGACGTCCAGCACGCGCGCAGCGCAGCCATCGAACGCAATCAGTGCATTCTGAATAGTAATAGCCCCTGCTTCGCTCGTGGCAGTTCCTATGACCTTCAGACCTTTGCGGGCCAACTCCAGCGCGATGGCAGCACCAATTCCACGGGAGGCCCCGGTCACCAAGGCCACTTGTCCCTCAAATTGCACCGCGTTCATGCCAATGCCCCTTTGACGTCCTGTAGTGTGGTGGGATCAAACAGCGCCAACCCCGACATCTCTGGGTCAATGCGCTTAACCATTCCGGCTAACACCTTGCCCGGCCCACACTCAACCAATACCGTCAATCCACGAGCCTTGATAGCCTGCACGCACTCGACCCAACGCACCGGACCAAAAGCCTGACGATACAAGGCATCACGAATGCGGCTGATGTCGGTTTCCACCGCGACATCAATGTTGTTAACCAGCGCAATCTGCGGAGCAGCGAACTCAATGGACAGCAGACGTTCCTTGAGTTTTTCAGCGGCGGGTTGCATCAGTCTTGAGTGAAAAGGGGCTGATACCGGCAGGGGCAAAGTCCGCTTGGCGCCATTGGCTTTCAATAATTCGCAGGCTTTCTCCACGGCAGCCTTGCTGCCTGCAATCACGGTTTGCGCGGGGTCATTGAAGTTGACGGCCTCAACGATTTCCGGTGAACCGGACCCAAAGGAATGACTTACTTCCAGGCAACCCGCCATCACTTTAGCCGCTTCCATGCCCAGAATGGCTGCCATGGCGCCAACACCTACGGGCACTGCTTGCTGCATGGCTTGCGCCCTCAACCGTACCAAGGGTGCTGCCTGCAACAAGGTCAAAGCACCGGCCGCAACCAGCGCTGAATACTCGCCCAGCGAATGGCCTGCAACTGCGGCGGGAGCAACACCCACTTCGGACATCCAGACTCGGTAGGCTGCAACCGCGGCCACCAGCATCACGGGCTGTGTGTTGGTGGTCAAGGCCAACGCCTCTTTGGGGCCTTCACGGATCAACATGGCAACATCTTCGCCCAACGCGTCCGAGGCCTCCTGCAAGGTCCGTGCAACGATGGGGTGAGTACCCCAGGCGTCAAGCATGCCAACTGACTGGGAACCCTGTCCGGGAAATACAAAAGCAAACGATTTCATAGAAATATGTGCGAAATAAGCCTCTAGCACTCGTAAAAATGACGTGAGACGCTACAAAATGAGGAGCAAAGCACCCCAGGTAAAACCACCACCAACACCTTCCAGCATCAGCGTCTCTCCAACTTTGACCTGCCCGGACCGAACGGCGGTGTCCAACGCCAAAGGAATGGACGCAGCCGATGTGTTGCCATGATGTTCCACCGTGACCACTACTTTGTCCATCGACATTTTGAGCTTGCGCGCTGTGCTTTGCATAATGCGAATATTGGCCTGGTGTGGAACCAACCAGTCAATATCGGCTTCGGTCAAATGGGCCTTGGCCAAGGTCGCCCGGGCTGCACTTTCCAGAAGCCCCACGGCTAACTTGAAAACGGCTTGTCCATCCATCTTGAGCAGGGGGTCGCCGGATATGGATCCGCCCGATACATGCCCTGGAACGCAGAGGATGCCCACGTGCTTGCCATCGGCGTGAAGGTCGCTGGCCAGAATCCCGGGCGTCTTGGACGCCTCCAGCACGACAGCGCCCGCGCCATCACCAAACAGCACGCAGGTGGTGCGATCGTTGAAATCCAGAATACGGGAAAACACCTCGGCACCCACTACCAAGGCGCAATTCGCGGCACCAGTCTGAATCATGGAGTCGGCAACGGCCAGGGCATAGACAAACCCACTGCACACCGCTTGCACATCAAACGCCGCACACCCGTTGGCGCCCAGCTTGTTCTGCAAAATACAAGCCGTTGACGGAAAGACCATATCGGGCGTCGAGGTCGCAACAATGATGAGGTCGATGTCTTTTGCACTGCGCCCAGCCGCCGCAAGGGCGTTTTTGGCAGCCTCCAACCCCAGATCGCTGCTGAAAACACCGTCGGACGCAAAATGCCTGGCACGAATACCGGTGCGCTCGACGATCCAGTCGTCGGAAGTTTCCACACCTCTGCCCGCCAATTCAGTCACCAGATCGGCATTCGTCAGCCTGCGGGGGGGCAAAAAACTGCCAGTACCTGTGATTCTCGAATATCGTTTCATGGTGGGGCTCTAACTACTGTCTCTACTTTACGGGTTCAAAGACACCTTCAGTCGCTGCCAACAAAGGGGCAGCATGTGCGATGCGAACCTTGACGCGATCGAGCAAGTTGTTTCGGGATGCATCATACGCCCGGTTCAAAGCGAAGCCGAAGCCCATTACATCCGCCGAACCATGGCTCTTGAATACCAAACCGCGCAAACCCAACAGGGCAGCGCCGTTGTATCGACGATGGTCAACCCTATTTTTAAGAGCGTTTAGTACAGAGTAGGCAGCAATTGCAGCGATTTTCGTAAAAACAGTGCGAGAAAACTCGGCTTTCAAAAAGCTGCCGATCATTGCCGCCAGACCTTCACTGGTCTTTAACGCCACATTGCCAACAAAGCCGTCACACACCACGAGATCAACGCTTCCTTTGAAAATATCATTTCCTTCGACATTTCCATAGAAATTCAAATCACCCGCTTTCGCCGCAGATCGCAACAGTTCACCGGCTTTTTTTATAGTTTCATTGCCTTTGATGATTTCTTCACCAATATTTAGTAGACCTACCGTGGGTAATTCTTTGTCTTGTAGTACAGAAACCAAGGCCGAGCCCATCACCGCAAATTGCAGCAAATGCTCTGCCGAACAGTCCACATTGGCACCCAGGTCCAGTACCGTGGTTGCGCCACCCGTGGCATTGGGGATCTGCCCGGCAATGGCTGGACGCTCAATGCCATCGATAGTTTTCAATATATAGCGGGAGATAGCCATCAAAGCCGCAGTGTTGCCAGCAGAAACCGCTGCCTGCGCCTTTCCGTCTTTTACCTGCTGAATCGCTACCCGCATAGACGAATCCTTTTTGCGACGCAATGCAATTTCCAGCGGATCATCCATCGTCACGACCTCGCTGGCCATAACGACGTGGGCTCTGGGATGGGAAAATCCGGCCAAAGCTTCAGGCAGTCCCACCAGAATGAGACTGGCATCGGTGTGCTGGTCAAGAAATTGTCTGCAAGCAGGCAACGTGACTTGGGGACCATGGTCGCCCCCCATGCAGTCGACAGCGATTGTGATCATGGGGCAGGCACCCAAAAAGGAAATGACATCAAACAATGGCCACAGGCCAAAAACGACAAAAGCCCGACGCTACAGAATCTGCAGCTTCGGGCTTTTCATGAAAAACCTGGGTCAGGCTTCAGATTTGGTCTTCAGTACCTTGCGCCCACGGTAAAAACCGGTGGGGCTGATGTGGTGGCGCAGGTGCGTTTCGCCAGTGGTTGACTCTACGGCAATGCCAGGAACCACCAAGGCATTGTGCGAACGGTGCATACCGCGCTTGGAAGGGGACTTTTTATTTTGTTGGACGGCCATGATCCGCTCCTGGGCTAAAGTGCTGCGCCATTGCTCTACGCAACATGCAACACAAGGGGTTAGTGAACAGCACGTCAATTTCTGACGCGAAGCCTTAAATTATAGCCTAAAGCGACAAAGAGCGCTAGGGCCACTTTTTTAGCTGCCCTAAAACAGCGAATGGATTTGGCTTTTCTGCCACATCCTCTGCAAAGCCCGGGTCGGCAACCTGCAACTTGATTGCACCTGGGCAGACGGTGTGTTTGGGCACAACAGGCAGGGCCATCAGCAGTTCGTCTTCTATCAAATCCAGCAGATTGAAGTCGCGACTCAGCACGAGCACGTCCTCTTCTGATTCTTCGTCCTGCTCCTCGGCAATCTCTTCGGTCGCTACAAAGCGAAACTCGCGCTCAAACTGCACGGTTACATCCACTGGTCCCAAGCACCGTTGGCAGATCATTGGCAACGCCACTTCCGCGGTCAATACAAGCCACGCTTGCTCCCCGGAAACACCATCGGTCCGCATCGAACCGTGGGCGCAGTAGCGAACAACCGTCGACTCGATAGAACCCTGCGCCTCAGTCGCCAGGCGCTCCATACGGACCAAGCTATCGGTACCCGTGAGCGTGCCGCGCTCCATCGCAAAACCAGCGATATTCAGATGCAAGGCGTCGTAGTCGTGTTTCATGCGCGCAGTGTAAGAGAATCGGTCCATGCCTGATCCAATCAACCGAAAACTCATTCTGGGATCCACTTCCGCTTATCGCCGCGAGTTGTTAAGCCGCCTTGGAACGCCGTTCAGCGTCGAATCGCCGCACGTAGACGAGACGCCATTGGCGAGCGAAAGCCCCGTCGATTTGGCAACCCGACTTGCACTGGCCAAGGCTCGGGCGGTGGCCCAGCGATTTCCGGCACACATCGTCATCGGATCGGACCAGGTGGCAGATCTGAACGGGCTGGCCCTTGGCAAACCTGAAACCCATGCGCGCGCCGTCCTTCAGCTAAGGCAAATGCGGGGCAAGGTAGTCATTTTCCAGACCGCAGTGGCCGTGGTATGCCTGGAAAGCGGTTTCTGCCAAGAGGCTCTAGCCCCGGTCAAAGTCTGTTTCCGAAATCTGGAAGATGAAGAAATCGAAAGCTATTTACGCATCGAGCAACCCTATGACTGCGCCGGCAGCGCCAAGAGCGAGGGTTTGGGCATCGTCCTGCTCGATGCCATTGAGAGTGACGACCCCACCGCACTGATCGGCCTGCCATTGATTCGCACCAGCCGCATGTTGCGCGCCGCCGGCATCCGCTTTTTGACATCACGACCGTCCGCTGTATGAACACACCCCTAGCCGTCGCACCTACGCAGAAGCCACTTCCGGGCACCGTGTATCTGGTGCCCGCACCCCTGGATTTTGGCTGTCACAGCCAGTCGCCACTGAACCAATCGATGCCGGAGGGAACCCTCCAGATAGCCGCCACACTGCAGCATTGGGTCTGCGAAAACGCCAAGTCCACTCGCGCTTACCTCAAGCGCGTCCATGAAACTCACCCCCTGTGTGCGCCGTTGCAGGCCATGAGCCTGCAGGAGTTGCCCCACGACGTACACAAAAAGGGGGACCACCTAGGGCACTTTGATGCGCGACCGTTACTGCAGGCTGCGCTGGAAGGCCACAACATGGGCCTGGTCAGTGAGGCGGGTATGCCCGCTATCGCGGACCCAGGCTCATCAGTGGTACGCGCCGCCCATGACCTGGGCCTGCGCGTGGTGCCGCTGGTCGGTCCGGTGTCGCTGTTGCTGGCTATGGCGGCTAGCGGGCTCAATGGGCAGAACTTCGCCTTTGTAGGGTATGTACCCAGTTCGTCGGCCGACAGGACCCAGCGAATCCGCGAGCTGGAATCTCTGGCTCTCAAAACTGGCCAAACCCAGCTCTTTATCGAGACGCCCTACCGCAATACCGCCTTGCTGCAGGCGCTGTTGCAAACCCTACAGCACAACACCCGCCTGGCAACAGCGAGTGGCCTTACGCTGACACAAGCAAAGTGCTACAGCGATATCGTGAAAAACTGGAAACACAAACCGTGGGCACTCGAGAACAACCAACCTACGGTCTTTGCTATAGGACGTTAGCCCCAACTTGGGGTTTTTAGTGCAAGGCAGGCAACGCCCTCAAGGCGCGCACGCCACCTTCACCAATCGATGCACCAAAGCGCTTGACCAGGCGCTCGGCCACGTTGTCCTTGCGGGTGTAGTCAATCAGGTCTTCAGCTTTGACGATTTCCCTGGCAACAAAGTCCAGATTGCCCAACTGGTCGGCCAGCCCGATGTCAATGGCTTGTTGCCCAGTCCAGAACAGGCCGCTGAAGGTCTCTGGTGTTTCCTTCAGACGATTACCTCGACCAGCCTTCACCACGCTGATGAACTGCTGGTGAATCTGATCCAGCATCGTTTGGGCAAACACACGCTGCTTTTCGGTCTGGGGGCTGAATGGATCCATGAAGCCCTTGTTCTCACCCGCAGTCATAAGGCGACGCTCCACGCCCAGCTTGTCCATCAGCCCAGTAAAACCAAAACCATCCATCAGCACGCCAATGCTGCCCACCACGCTGGCCTTGTCGACAAAAATCTTGTCGGTGCCAGCGGCAATGTAATAGGCGGCAGAGGCACAGGTTTCTTCTACTACGGCGTAAATCGGCTTCTTGTGTAGCGTCTTAAGACGATGGATTTCATCGTTGATGATGCCAGCCTGCACAGGGCTTCCGCCAGGCGAGTTAATCAGTAACACCACGGCCTGCGCGCCCTTGTCTTCAAAGGCCCCTCGCATGGCGGACACAATGAGTTCCGCACTCGCTTCAGAGCCAGACGCGATCTCTCCCTGAATCTTGACCAACGCCGTGTGAGGAGTCGATGTATCGGCCGTTGCCCCACCTCGGTCCATACCAAACCAAACCAGCGCCATCAAAAAGAACAGCCAAGCCAGCCGGATGCCGTTGCGCCAGCGACGTGCCTGACGCTGCTCTGTGATCGCAGCCATGGCCAGTGTATGCAGGGTTGAGCGCTCCCACCCCGGTTCATCAGGTATCCCAGCCCTACTACCAAATGCTTCATTTTTCATAGCGCCTTGCGCAGACCCTACGGGGTCTGGAGGCGCTTTTGACTCCATACCGAAGTTGCCTGGAATTTGGGGATCAGTCATATCAGAACTCAATAGGTTGCAAGTTGGAAGCAGTATGCCAGTGCACGACATCATCGTGCTCAGTCAGGGCGATCTTTATCAAACCTCCGCGACAGGGCCCTCCGCGGCACTCACCGGTCTGCGGCCGGTAAATGGCGCCGTGTGTGGCACACATCAACCAGTGGCCGCTGCTGTCAAAGAACCGGTTGGGCTGGTAATCCATCTCCATTGGCACGTGGGCACACTGGTTGAGGTAGGCGTAAACCTGCCCCTCAAAACGGATGGCAAATCCGCGGGACACGCGGCCGCAGTACACGACATCAAAGGAAACAGCATTTCCGCGGTCCACCAGATCGCAGGAATTGCACAATGGCATGGTACGCACAGATTCGGTCATGGTGTACTTGATCCGATCAGGCATGGGCCAAGAACCAGGCATGCAGGTCAGCCACCGAGTGCGCCACGAAGCGCGGATTCAACTGGGTAAACGTTTCTGGCTCGTGTGCTCCGTAGCTCACGCCCACACTGGGGCAACCCGCATTCAGCGCCATCTGCAGATCGTGTGTGGTGTCACCCACCATCAACACGCGCTCTGGCGCAACGCCAAACTCCCGCATCAGTTCCTGCAGCATCAGGGGATGGGGTTTACCCGCCGTTTCATCCGCCGTACGGGAACCATCAAACAGGCCCTGCAACGCCGATGCCTTCAAGGCTTCATCGAGCCCACGACGGCTCTTTCCCGTGGCAACCGTCAGCACATGGTTCCGCGCCTTCATGTCCGCCAGCATGGGCAAGACGCCGTCAAACAGACTGAGGTCGTCCTGGTGGGCCAGGTAGTGGTGCTTGTATCGCGCACCCAGTTCGGGGTATTTATCAACTGGCACATCGGGAGCCGCATGGGCCAGGGCCTGCATCAGCCCCAGGCCGATCACGTAGGCTGCGTCCTTGTCGCTGGGCAGGCGCCCGCCCACATCCACCACGGCCAGCTGAATGCAACGGGTAATGATGGCAGTGGAATCAAAAAGGGTGCCGTCCCAGTCGAAGGCAATCAAGTCAAATTGCCGGTTTGGATTCATTGGCTTGGAAGAAGGCATGGTGTGCGAAAGTGAAAATCAAAAAAATCAGGTCGGTTCGGGTAACACCTGGTCTGCAAACAGCGCCAGTTCTTCGGGCAAATCTGCCTGTAGGGACAGCGGCGCGCCGGTTGACGGGTGCCGGCACTGCAGGCGCCATGCATGCAGAAACATGCGTTTGAGCGCAACGCCCAGCATCGGGCGAGCGAGCGACTTGTTGTAGTCAAAGTTGCCGTATTTGTCATCACCGAGGATGGGCATTCCCTCGCTGGCCAGATGCACGCGGATCTGGTGCGTGCGACCGGTCTTGATCGTGACTTCCAGCAATGAAAAAGCTCTTTTGATGCCGGTAGCATCTGGAGCCACGGCACTCAAGGAACGCACCTTGACCAGAGTCAAGGAAGGCATGCCATCCGGGTCATCCTTGGTAACCACCTTGACGCGCCGCTCGCCATCGGGCAACAGGTATTTGTGCAAGGGCTTATCCAGTACCTTCTTGTTGGCTGGCCATTGGCCCGACACCAGCGCCAGATAGGTCTTGCCAGTCTCGCGCTCCCGAAACTGGTCCTGCAGGTTTTTGAGCGCACTGCGCTTTTTTGCCACCAGAAGAATGCCGCTGGTCTCGCGGTCCAGCCGGTGCACCAATTCGAGAAACTGCGCCTGGGGACGCGCCATTCGCAACTGCTCGATGACGCCAAAACTGACGCCCGACCCGCCATGCACCGCCACCCCCGCCGGCTTGTTGATGGCCAGCACGTGCTCGTCTTCAAACAAAACCACGAAATCTCGAGCCGGTGCGTGGCTCCCAACCTGCGCCGCTACGATTTTCGCCATCGCCTGCGCCTTTTCAGTGGCGCGCTCGGATACCCGAACTGGGGGCAAGCGAATTACGTCCCCGGCGCTCAAACGCGTTTCTGCCGAGGCGCGTCCCTTGTTGATGCGCACCTCGCCACTGCGGATGATGCGGTAAATATGCGTCTTGGGAACCCCTTTGAGCTGGCGCATCAGGTAGTTGTCCAGCCGCTGACCAGCCTCATCGGCGTCGATGTTGAGCGATTTGACTTGTGTCTGAACGGCGGGTGACGGGGCACGCGGATTGCCCCCTATAATGTGTTTCACTAGCGATGCGCTGTAAGTGGTTGATTTGTCTGGAGTTTAGTCCACACGCCATCCGCAGACGCGCTGGAAGGTCGATGCCGCCGGGTTTTGCTGCCGATAAATCACACGCCAAATGCCTGTGATGGTCTGCAGACAACACGGTCAAGCTGACAAATCGTAATACTGATACGGAATACCCACAGTTTGCAGACCCTTCGTCTGTAAACGGAATGAAGCGAGATGTTTGTGCTGA
>CAJAVE010000278.1 GCA_903945325.1 uncultured beta proteobacterium
CGAACACTACCGCGAACTGCGCGCCCGGGGCTACACCATATCCAGCCCTATCGATGTGTTGCTGGCAAGTTACTGCATCACCCACGACCACCTGCTGCTGCACCGTGATTCTGATTTCGATGTCATGAAAACCCTGCGAGGCCTTAAAACATGGCCGCACTGATCCAGACGCAGTTCGGCATGTTCTGGATGTAACGGCAATGCAAACGCAGCGGCGCGATTTTTTGCAGTGGGTGGGTTGGGCGTGCGCGGGCCTGACTGACGCAGCGGGTGCCCAAGAGCCCTACCGACTGGACGAGGCGGCCCGCCGCTGCGGTCGGCGCTTTGGCTTCGCCGTGCATCCGGACTATGCCGGGCGTGAACCCGTAAAAAACCTGCTGCTGCAACATGCCGGAGTCATCACTGCAGAAAATGCCATGAAGTGGCGCAGCATCGAGGGCGTATTGGGCGGGCGGGATTACGCCCAGGCAGATGCAGTTGCAGCGATGGCCTCCGAGTTGCACGCACTTCTGCGCGGCCATACGCTGGCGTGGCATCAATCAACACCACGGCGTTTGTTGGACGTGCCGACCGACGTTTTCAGGCGGGAGCAGAGCGCACATTTGAGTGACCTGGTGCTGCGCTACCAGGGGCGTATCCACACCTGGGACGTCCTTAACGAGGCAATTGATGCCGACTCCGGGCGCAGTGACGGACTGCGCAATTCCGTGTTGTCCAAACTTTGGGGCGAAGAGCGTTATCCAGCGCTTTTTGAGCAGGCCCGGGCGCTGGACCCGCAGGCCAAGCTGGCCTACAACGACTACGGCATGGAGCAGGATGAGCCCTGGTGTGAGCGTCGCCGCAGCGCAGTGTTGCGCCTGCTCGAAGACTGGGTGAAACGGAAAGTTCCTATCGACGTCATGGGCTTGCAGGCGCACCTGGACTTGTCGCGGCGGTTTTCCGGCGGGCGGCTGTCCAAATTCTTTGACGAGTTGAAGGCGCTTGGACTGGGCATTCAAATCACCGAACTGGATGTGCGCGATCCCGCCGCAGGGGGTGATGTGGCCACGCGTGATGCCAACGTGGCGGCCTTGTACCGGGCGTTTCTCGATGTCTGCATGGGCCATTCCTCGGTCGAGATGGTGGTGATGTGGAATGTGACGGATGCCGATACCTGGGTCAACCGCGTGTTTTCAGGCCAGCGTCATGCCGACGGTCACCCCATGCGCCCGACCTTGTTTGACACTCGGGGTCAGAAAAAACCCGCCTTCCATGCCGTTGCGGCAAGCCTGCACAACGCGTCTCGCAGTTTCAATGGTTCTCCAATAAAGAATGAAAGTTCGCTATGTTCACCAAAATCCTGATCGCCAACCGTGGCGAAATCGCCTGCCGCGTAGCCGCTACCGCCCGCCGCCTGGCCGTTAAAACCGTTGCCGTGTACTCGGATGCGGACGCCGGCGCCAAGCACGTGGCCGCCTGCGACGAAGCCATCCACATCGGCGCCAGTGCCCCCAAAGACAGCTACCTGCGCTGGGAAAAAATCATCGCCGCAGCGCAGTCCACCGGCGCACAGGCCGTACACCCCGGCTATGGTTTCCTGAGCGAAAACGAAGAGTTTGCACAGGCCTGCGCCAACGCCGGGCTGGTCTTCATCGGCCCGCCCCCGTCTGCCATCAAGGACATGGGCCTCAAGGCCGAGTCCAAGCAGCTGATGGAAAAGGCCGGTGTGCCCCTCGTGCCCGGCTACCACGGCGCCAACCAGGACCCGGCGCTGTTGCAGGCCGAGGCGGACCGTATTGGCTACCCCGTATTGATCAAGGCCAGCGCCGGTGGTGGTGGCAAGGGCATGCGGGCAGTGGACAAGGCCGAGGACTTTGCGGCAGCGTTGGCCAGTTGCAAGCGCGAAGCCATCAACAGTTTTGGCGACGACGCAGTGCTGATCGAAAAGTACGTGCAGCGCCCCCGCCATATCGAGATTCAGGTGTTTGGCGACACGCTGGGCAACTACGTTTATTTGTTTGAGCGCGACTGCTCGGTACAACGCCGCCACCAAAAGGTGCTGGAAGAAGCCCCCGCACCCGGCATGACGCCCGACATGCGCGCCCAGATGGGCCAGGCCGCTGTGGCCGCAGCCCGCGCCGTGAACTATGTGGGTGCGGGTACGGTGGAGTTCATCGTCGAGCAGCGCGACGGCGGGGAGATGAATTTCTTCTTCATGGAGATGAACACAAGACTGCAAGTGGAGCACCCCGTCACGGAAGCCATCACGGGGCAAGACCTGGTGGAGTGGCAGTTGCGCGTGGCGTCTGGCGAGCCGCTGCCGCTGCAGCAAAGCGAGTTGAAAATCCGTGGTCACGCGATTGAAGCGCGCATCTGCGCCGAAAGCCCGGACAACAACTTTCTGCCCGCCACGGGAACGCCACAAGTACTCAACTGGCCACCGCATGTCGCGTTTTCGCGCAATGCAGACCACGAGCCATTCCATGACGCTGCCGAAGTGCGCGTTGACTCAGGTTTTCGCGCAGGTGACGCCATTTCGCCGTATTACGACTCGATGGTCGCCAAGTTGATTGTGTGGGGCGCCAACCGGGAGCAAGCGCTGGCGCGCATGGACGCGGCATTGAAGCAAACCCACATCGTCGGTCTGGCGACCAATGTGCAGTTCCTGCGCCATGTCACCACCAGTGCGTCGTTTGCGAAGGCGCAGCTGGACACGGCCTTGATTCCGCGTGAATCCGCGGTTCTGTTCAACCAGGAGAAGGTGGGTCTGCGCATGGCTGCCGCCGCCATGGTGGCCGACATGCTGGTGAGCGAACGGGCGATGGCCCAGCAGGCCAATGTGCAGGGTTGGATCGACCCCTGGGCGCAACGCGACGGCTGGCGCTCACATGGCGCTTCGCATCGCGAATTCATGCTGGAGTTTCATGGCGAGCCCCACACCGCACTGTTCACCCGCCTGCACGATGGCGGTTTGCAACTGACGATTGATGGCAACACCGCGGCCCTGAGTTACACGCCCGTGGCCGGTGGCGCACTGGATGTGCGCTATGGCGACCTGCGTTCGACCGTACATTTGTATAAAAAAGGCGAGGTAGCCCACGTGTTTACTGCGCAAGGCGCTACACAAATCATAGCGATTGATGCGCTGGCCCACGCTGGTGAAGTGCATGCCGAAGTGGGCCGCCTGACTGCACCCATGCCGGGCAAGGTGGTCTCGTTTGCCGTCAAGGCAGGTGACGTGGTCAAAAAGGGCCAGGCGCTGGCGGTGATGGAAGCCATGAAGATGGAGCACACCATTGCTGCACCGGCTGATGGCACTGTGGCCGAGCTGCTGTTCGCACCCGGTGACCAGGTGACCGAGGGCGCCGAACTGCTGAAGCTGGAAGTCGCGGCCTGACATGCTTGTCACGTTCTGCTGTACCGACACCGCGTCCGAACCCTGGCTGCAGGGGCTGCGCGCCGCGCTGCCGGACGCAGATATATCCCTGTGGGCGCCCGGCGCAGCGCCAGCCGACTATGCCGTGGTGTGGGCTCCGCCCCAGCAGTTCTTTGATGAGCAGGCGCAGCTCAAGGCCGTGTTCAACATCGGCGCGGGGGTCGACGCCCTATTGAAGCTGTGTTTGCCGCCGCAGGCGGTGATCGTGCGCCTGGACGACGCCGGCATGTCGGTGCAGATGGCCGAGTATGTGTGCCATGCGGTGATCCGGCATTTTCGCGAGTTCGATGCCTATGAGTCCGATACGCGCCAGGGTAAATGGTCGTTCCGCAAACCGCGTGCCCGTGCTGATTTTCCGGTGGGCATCATGGGGCTGGGCGTGCTGGGCGCGCGCGTGGCGCAGTCGCTGGCGCAGTTTGAATTCCCGGTGAACGGTTGGAGCCGCTCGCACAAGAAGCCAGGTGACTGGGTGACCGAGCGTTCTGCGCAGGTCAAGGAGGAGCCCGCAAAGCGGGCGGGGGACACGGAGAAGAACGCTCGGTCACCCAGTCACCTGGACGGCGTGAAG
>CAJAVE010000279.1 GCA_903945325.1 uncultured beta proteobacterium
GGATGACGCCGAGGGCTACCAGCTCAATGCCACCACGCCGAGCCCCGGCTGGTTTGTGTTGTGGCGCATGGAAGAAGAAGCCACGGTGGCGGATGAGCCGATCGCGCGCCCGGTGGTGGTCAGCCTGAGCTACCACGACGCAAGCCGCTGGCTGGACGCACAGGAAACCGTGGAGCAACTGCCGGCCCCGCCCGATGTCGTCGAGTGGCTCAAGGCTTTTATTGCCGAGTTTTACCAACCCGAAGTCAAGCGTCCCAAGCGACCCGAGAGTTTCAAGTCGTTGACCGATCGCTTTGGCAACCCGGCGTCCATCAGCACGATCAAGAAGCACGGTCCGGGCGATGGCAGTGGTGCGGGTGCGGGCCAGGGTGGCGGCAAGGGCAAGCAGCGCCATGGCTGACGGTTTTTTGGGGCGCTGGGCGCAGCGCAAGGCCGATGCGCGCCAGGGCAAGCCTTTGGTTGAACCGGAGTTGCCGGTCAAGGCGCCGCGTGCGGCTGCGCCTTTGTCCCCCGCAACTGCCAGTCTGGTTGCAGCGCCGGACCTGTCCGGGCCTGATACCCAAGCGCAGACGGACGCCGACGCGGTCACGCAGCCCCCTCCACTGACCCTGCAGGATGCCGACGCGCTGGTGCAGGACTCCGATTTCAAGCCCTTCATCGCCCGCGGGGTGGACCCTGCCGTACGCAATGCCGCCATGAAAAAGCTGTTCACCGACCCGCACTACAACGTGATGGACCGGCTGGATATCTATATTGACGATTACTCGCAAGCCGACCCGCTGCCGCTTTCCATGCTGCGCAAGATGGCCAGCGCGCAATTTCTCAACCTGGTCGATGAAGAGCCAGATACCTCCGCGCCCGTTGTGACCGAGGGCGCATCCATAACAGACACGACAACGAGACAAGAAGACCATGCCCACACTGATTTGCGACTGCAACCAGACCATGCCCCTGGCGAGCCAGGCCCTGGGCGCAGCGCTGAATGAACCACTGACCCTGCACAGCACTCTCTGCCGCCGCGAGGCTGGTGCATTCCAGCAAGCGCTGGCCTCGGGTGACGACGTGGTGGTGGCCTGCACACAGGAGAGCCGTTTGTTCCAGGAAATTGCGCAGCAGACCGAAGGCGCGGCGAGCGTCCCCATTCGTTTTGTCAACATCCGCGAAACGGGTGGCTGGAGCAAGGACGCCGCCCAGGCCAGCCCCAAGATCGCGGCCCTGCTGGCTGTAGCCCACTTACCCGCACCCGAACCAGTGGCCACCGTCAGCTACCAGAGCGCCGGGCGCGTGCTGATCATTGGCGCAATGGACGCCGCCGAACAGGCAGCAACCCTTTTGGCCGACACGCTGGACGTCACCCTGTTCAGCCTGGGTGCCGGCGAAAACGGTGGCGCCCAGGAACGCCGCTACCCGGTGCTGACCGGCAAGCTGGACCGCCTCACTGGCTGGCTGGGGGCGTTTGAACTGAGCTGGACCCAGAGCAACGCCATCGACCTGGACCTGTGCACCCGTTGCAATGCCTGCCTGGCCGCTTGCCCGGAAGACGCCATTGGTTTTGATTACCAGATTGACAACGCGCTGTGCCAATCGCACCGGGCTTGCGTGAAGGCCTGCGGCGTCGCGGGTGCCATTGATTTCAGCCGAGCACCGCAGGCGCACACCGAAACCTTTGACCTGGTGCTGGACCTGCGCACCACCCCCGCGTTCACCCAGCATGCCCTGCCGCAAGGCTATTTTTCAGTGGGGAGCAGCGCACCCGGGTGCACCGACCTGATGAAGGCTGTGGTGCGCCTGCGTGGCCTGGTGGGCGAGTTCGAGAAGCCCCGCTTCTTCGCCTACAAACAAAAACTGTGCGCACACACCCGCAACACGTTGGTGGGTTGCACCGCTTGTATTGACGTGTGCTCGGCGTCCGCGATCCGCTCCGACATCAAGGGTCAGCAGATTGTGGTCAACCCCAGCCTGTGCGTGGGCTGCGGTACCTGCACCACGGTGTGCCCCAGCGGTGCGTTGACCTATGCCTATCCGCGTGCCAACGAGCAGGGCGTCGCCCTCAAGACCCTGCTGTCGACTTACGCGCGCGCCGGTGGCAAGAACGCCGCCGTGTTGCTGCACAGCCACGAGGGTGGTGTGCGGCTGATCGGTGACCTGGGCCGCGCCGCCCGGATCGACCCCACTGCGCGTGGCGTGCCCGCGCGGGTGCTGCCGCTGGCGCTGCACCACAGCGCGTCATTGGGAGTGGACCTGTGGCTGAGTGCTGTGGCCTACGGCGCGTCGCAGGTCTGGGTGCTGTTGACCGACGAAGACGCGCCCCAGTACCGCGAGGCCCTGCAAGCCCAGATGGACGTGGCGCAGGCTATCCTCACCGGGCTGGGCTACAGCGGCACGCATCTGCGTCTGCTGCACGCCCGTGATGCGCGTGACCTGGCGACGCTGGACGCCGATTTGCAGGCGGCAACGGCGCAGGGTGTGGCACATCCCGGCGGCTTTGCCGTGCAGGCCGACAAGCGCGCCACGCTGGAGCTGGCGCTGGATCATCTGATTGCGCAAGCCCCTTTAAAGCCGACGACCATTGCGTTACCGGCCAAGGGCTCGCCTTTGGGCGCGCTGGTCATCAACAAGGACGCCTGCACGCTGTGCCTGAGTTGCATCAACGCCTGTCCATCCGCTGCCCTGCAAGACAACCCGCTGGAGCCGCAGCTCAAGTTTATTGAGAAGAACTGCGTGCAGTGCGGCTTGTGCGTCACCACCTGCCCCGAGAAAGCGCTGGCGCTGAAGCCACAACTCCATCTGGGCGCGCAGCGCAAAGAGGCGGTGGTGCTGAACGCCATGCAGCCTTATGTGTGCATCCGCTGCAGCAAGCCGTTTGGCACGCTCAAGGGCATTGAAGCCATGCTGGGCAAGCTGGCCGGTCATGCCATGTTCCAGGGCGCGGCCGCCGACCGACTGAAGATGTGCGGCGACTGCCGGGTGATTGATATTCACTCTGCCGAGAACGAAGTCAAGATCACCGACATCCGCTAAGAACCCAGAACATACCAACCATGACACAAGCCCCTCTATCCAGCGCTGGCCTTGACGAAGAAACCGCCCGTTCAGAGCTATATGGGCTTCTAGCCCTTTTGTACTATGCGCAACCAGCTCCTGATTTGATAGCGCAATTGCGCGTGGCGGTGACTGAGGCACCCGCAGCGGGCGGGTTTCTGGAAGAGCCCTGGCGTGCGCTGGTGGGCGTGGCCCGTGAGATGGATGACGCCAGCATAGCCGCCGAATACACCACTCTGTTTGGTGGCGTTGGCAAGCCAGAGGTGTATCTGTTCGGATCGTTCTACCTGAGTGGTTTTCTGAATGAAAAGCCCTTGGCCGCCTTGCGCGCCGACATTGCCGAGCTGGGCCTGGCGCGCGATGACGCCATGTCCGAGACCGAAGACCACTTTGCCTACCTGTGCGAGGTGATGCGCTACCTGATTGCCGGCGACGACGTGGCCGTGGCCAACCTCACCCGGCAGCAGGCATTTTTCTCGACCCATGTGCAACCCTGGGTGCTGCGCCTGTGCGATGCACTGCAGGCGCATCCCAAAGCCCGGTTCTATGCGGCGGTGGCCGGGCTGACGCGCGCCTTTGTGGCCGTGGAGTCGCAGGGTTTTGACATGCTGGATTGATGGGTGCCTCTATCGACTCAAATTGGGGTTTGTCCGCAGGTTTCGCGATTCAATGGGTGGCCCACACCACCGGTTTGCGCTGGGCCAGCCACTCTTCGTAGTGGCTGGCATAGGCCTCTTCAATGCGCATGCGCTTGATTTTGAGCGTAGGGGTAACGAAGCCGTTTTCCGGGGTCCAAGTAGTAATTGCCACCGCAAGGCAGGCCATGCGCTCGTGGGGTTCCAATTTGGCGTTGACGGATTCCAGGTGATGTGCCAGTGACTCGGTCAACGTGCGGCGTGCCTCGGGGTCAGCACTGCGCGCGACCGCGTCCTGCGACAGCATCACCAACCCCAAGGGTTGGGTCAGGTTGGCGCCAGCCACGGCACAGGCTTCAATGTCGGGGTGCATGATGAGAAGATCTTCAATAGGGGCCGGTGCCACGTATTTGCCCTTGCTGGATTTGAAGATGTCTTTCACCCGTCCGGTGATGCTCAGGTAGCCCCGGTCGTCCACCTTGCCCTTGTCTCCCGTGCGAAGCCAGCCGTCGGGGGTCATGGCGTCTGCGGTGGCAGCTTCCTCCTTGTAGTAGCCCAACATTAACGCCGGGCTGCGCATCTGAATCTCGCCGTTGTCGGGGTCAATACGGCTTTCCACCAGGTCATAGGGCAAACCCACTGAACCGATCAGACGCGAGCCGGGCAGGGTGGAGTGCGAAACGCCACAGTTCTCGGTCATGCCGTAGACCTCGATCAGGTCCAGGCCCAGCTTGCGGTACCACTGCAGCACATCGGCTGGCATGGGAGCAGCGCCTCCGGCTGCCAGGCGGCACTGGTCCAATCCAAGGCCTTTGAGGATTTTGCGACTTACCAGACGGCCGATGACTGGAATGTCCATCAGCAGGTTGAGTTTTTTGGCCGGCATCTTGCTGTGCACACCATGCTGAAACTTGACCCAGAGGCGCGGCACCGAGAAGAAAATGGTGGGTCGCGCGCGCTGCAGGTCTTGCACAAACGTGTCTAGCGCTTCCGCAAAAAATACGCGTCCGCCGTAGCGCAGAGACGCCTGCTCGATCAGCATGCGCTCGGCCACATGGGCCAGTGGCAGGTAAGAGATGTAGCGGTCATTTACGTCCATGTTCACCCGACGTGTAGCGCTGGTTACACCCCAGGCCATGGTGCGGTAGGTGTGCACCACGCCCTTGGGCTTGCCAGTGGTGCCCGAGGTGTAAATGATGGTGCTGACGGTGTCCATCTGCGGCGCAGGCGCCCCTGCCATAGGAGCGTTTTTGACTTGAATATCGGACCACGCCAGGGCTTTGATGGGGGGTGCCAACGGCAGCGCGATCAGGTGCACGTTCGCCGGTACGCCTGTTTGCAGGTTGGCGGTGTCGTCCATCTTGCCAACAAAACAGGCACGTGCCTCGCTGTGTTCAAGGATGTAGGTCAGCGCTTCACCGTTGAAGGTGGGGTAAATAGGAATGGAGATGTGGCCCGCCATTTGAATGGCCAGGTCAGCCAAAATCCAGTGCGCACTATTCTTGCCGATGATGGCCACGCGGCTGCCGTCGGGCCAGCCTTGGGCTGACAGCCAGGTGGCCGTGCGGCGCACTTGGTCAGCGGCTTCGCGCCAAGTGAAGTTCTGCACCTGACCGCTGCCCGTGGGTTGGGTCAGGTAGATCTGGTTGGCGCGCTCGCTTTCCCAGCGGTAGAGGCATTGCAAGGGCAGGTCGCTGGTGGATACGGTGATGGGCGCTGTCATGTATGAATCCTCGGTTGGGAGGCGGCCATTCTGTTGGTGCACATGGGTGCTGGCAATGGTGTTCACCCTAGGTGACGTAGACATTTGAGCCCCCCTTGGGATTGCAGCGACAATCGATGCCCTTGTTTCAGTTATTTTTCGCTCCAGAGCGAACGTTCAGATATGTCCAGTACGACTACTTTCACGGTGCGTCCCGCAAGCTTGCGCGACGCTAAAGCCATTGCCGAGCTGCACAACGCAACCGTGTGCGATGCCTTTAAATCCGCAACCCCCAACGCCCCGGTTCCTGTGGCGGCGCTGGAAAAGTCCCAAGCCCATTGGCGTGAGGCCATTGAATACGCAGAGCCGCAAGTGCTGGTGGCGATGGACGGCGACAAGATCGTTGGCTTTGTCGGCTTTGATCGTTCGCGTGACAAAGGCACACCACCCACGACGGGCGAGATCTGGTCGATCTACGTGGCTTCTGGTCATCAAGGTCAGGGCGCAGGCCTTGCACTGTGGGATGCAGCACGGGAGGGCTTGCAGGAAGAGGGCTGCTCCCATGTGACCGTGTGGATTGCACTGAGCAATGACCGCGCGCTGCGTTTCCACGAACTTGCTGGCTTCAAGCGCGAGCCGACAAGCGCCAAGACCGTGCCCGTGGGCACCGCGCGGGTGGAAGAGATCCGGCTGAAGCGGTCGCTGAGCTGAATTGCCGCCACGGTTGCCCACTGCCTGGGGCGGCACTGCGGTAAATTCCTATGCGGTCTTGCGCACAATGGCGCTACCTATCGAATAGCCCGCACCGAAAGAACAGATCATGCCCACATCGCCGGCCTGAAAATCGGCTTTGTGGCGGTGAAATGCGATGATGGAACCGGCCGACGCGGTGTTGGCAAATTCGTCCAGAATCACCGGCGCTTCTTCACGCGTGGCGTCCCGCCCCAGCAGCTTGCGGCTGATGAGCTGGTTCATGGCCAGATTGGCCTGGTGCAGCCAGAAGCGGCGCACTCCGTCGGGCTTCAGATCGTGCGCCGCCAAGTGGTCGGCCATGTGCTCGGCGGCCATGGGGCACACTTCCTTGAACACTTTGCGCCCCTCCTGACGGAAGAGCTGGTCGCGGTCTTGCGGGTCGCGGTCTTCGGCGCGCGACATGAAGCCGGCGTTGTTGCGAATCGCGTTGGAGAAAGTGGTTTGCAACCGGGTGCCCATCACCTCAAAGGCACCTGCGGGTGCCAAATCCAGCCGCTCAACCAGAATGGCGGTGCATACATCGCCAAAAATGAAATGGCAATCACGATCCATCCAGGCCAGGTGGGCTGACGTGATTTCGGGGTTCACCACCAGAATGGCACGCGCCGTACCCGTGCGAACGGCGTTCACAGCCATCTCCAGACCGAAGGTGGCAGACGAGCAGGCCACGTTCATGTCAAACGCAAAACCCTGAATGCCCAGCGCCGTCTGAATCTCCACACCCATGGCCGGGTACGCGCGCTGCATATTGGCGGAAGCGCAGATAACGCCGTCCACATCGGCCGCCGTTTTACCGGCATGGGTCAGCGCATCGTGTGCGGCCTTGACGGCGATCTCGGCCATCATGGAAATTTCGGTGTCGGGCCGTGCCTTGAACGCCGGGCGCATGCGCCGGGGGTCGAGCACGCCTGATTTATTCATCACGTAGCGGCGTTTGATGCCAGAGGCTTTTTCGATGAACTCGACATTGGAGTCGGTGATGGCCGTGCGGGTGCCGGCAGCTATTTCGTTGGCGTATTGGGAATTCTCCAGCGCGGCGTAGGCGTTGAAGGCGACCACCAGTTCTTCGTTGGTGATGATCTCGGGCGGTGTGAATATCCCTGTGCTGCTAATGGCGACGCGATGCATAGTTGAACTCTTCAAATGGGGGCGCGATGGCAAATCCAGCGCCGCGCTGATTATGCGCCGGGTTGGCTCAGTCACAGGCGTTACACGGACCAATCGTGGCCAGACCGCAAACAGGCTAACCTCTGCCCTTTTGAGGAGACTAAGAACTTATCCGTAAATAATGTTTTCGCCTGACTTTATCTTTCGGAATGCCATGATGGACGCTGCCAAGTGATTGAGCGCCAGGAAACTGCGATCAAGTTTTTCGTATCGCACCAGCAACTTGCGAAACCGGTTGAA
>CAJAVE010000280.1 GCA_903945325.1 uncultured beta proteobacterium
AACCACACTGCCCAGCGTTGGCTCAGCCAAAGCCCAACGCCAGCGACGACATAGGCGAAGCCCGCCAAAAAATTGAACCAAAGCACAAACGGCACATAGTTGCCGGCGACGGCGCGCGCAACTTCATCACCGAACAGGATCGTGCCGCCTTCCTTGATGGTCAGCAGGCCGAACCCTATTGCCACCAGAGAAATAACCCATATCTGCATTCTGCGTTGTCGCGGCTGTGTGTGAGTATTCATGACGCATTTCCTATTCGTTCAAGGTGAAAAGGCATTACTGGGCAGCATCTTTCTTGCCGTAGAAATGCGTCACAAAAGACCCTTGGACCCAGTTGTGGCAGCTGTCGCAGCTGCCATTACTTGTCTTGTAGTGTATTTTTTTCTCGCACGGACTTTTGTACTGTCAACCTCGCCCCATCGGAGCATTGACAATCGCCTGGTAATCGGCCAGCGGCATGTACTGCGGAACGTAGGTGATGCCCTGAAGCGCCAGGTTGCTGACAAACGATCGCAAGTGGTTGCGCGAGCCCTTTAGCAGGTTCTGGTACACCAGCACGATGTCCTGATTGTCAATACTGAGCAGGGCCTTGTTGATGTCCACCATGTCGATCTCCTCAATGGCGGCACCCACCTTCAGAGCGTCGACCAGTGAAATCGCGCCCGCTGTCGTCAGCTGTGTGTACAGACTCTGCAGTGTCGTGTTCTGAAACTGTCCGGGTGCCGATGTTGCCGCCGGGTCGCTCAGACTGTAGCGCAGCAGCAGCTGGCGCACCGCTTCGGCATGGGTGGATTCGCTTTTGGCAATGCTACCAAAGACCCGTGTAGTGGCGCCCCATCGCAGGTCAAGCTGCGCATAGACATCATGGGCGAGCTTTTCCTCTTCACGCATGAAGGCCAGCGAATCCTTTTCGGCCACACTGAGTGCCTCGACCGGAAGGGCCGCCAGTGACAGGCCCAGCGCGGTGCTATCGAAACTAGAAACGCCTATTGCGTCGACGACAAGCGGTGGCCCGCCACGCGCCACAGGATTCGCGTCGCCGCCACCTCCGCAGGCACTCAAAATAAGGGATGCCACCAATGCGGCAGCGAGTTGTGTCAGTTGTGTTTTCATGATTTTCTCGATGTGAAGTACGGAAAGCGTCGGGGCGTTCAAGCGAATCCAGCGCGATGGGTAGTCGGCCAGCCTCAGGCGCAGGGTTTGCGAACCCTGCGCTTGCCGACCCCGCACCGAGCTTTAGTTAGCTACGGGTGCAGGCACCGGTGCTGGCGTGACAAGCCCGGTGCCTGGGGTGTGGATCCCGCGGCCGCCATTGGTCGCCGCGCCCTGGCCCGCGCCTGGCGTTGCAGTCGCCGTTGGGAGCCCAGTGCCCGGTGTATGGATGCGCGTTTGCAGGGGCGTTGCGCCCGGGAGCAAACCGGTACCGGGTGTATGGATCCTGGTTTGCGTGCCAGCGGCACCGGCACCGGCTGAAGCGCCACCGCGACCTTGTGCAAATGCGAGCGAAGACACAGCCAGGATACTGACCATTGCGATGGAAGACAAAGTTGATGATTTCATGATGGATGTCCTATAAAGTGAATGTAAAAATTACCGTCCACGGCCC
>CAJAVE010000281.1 GCA_903945325.1 uncultured beta proteobacterium
CTGGAGCATGAGCGCACCGGCGAGATGATCGAACGCATCGGACTGATCAATTTCCTCGAAGGCATTGGCCTGGAAATCGATCCCAACATGGTGTCTACGCCCCGCACCAATCCGTATGTTCGGACCGATGGCTGGGACGACGAAGTCGCCAAAATAAACGCCAAAAAAGCGGCAGCAAACTAAGGACACGAACATGGCAACCATGCGCACCCCCATCGAGAGCGGCGTACCTGACAACAAGCAGTTCCTGCATCCGCTCATGCACAAGAACTATGGCAACTGGAAGTACCACGACCGGCCACGCCCCGGTGTGCTGCACCACGTTTCGCACTCCGGCGATGAGATCTGGACTGTGCGTGCCGGTACCCAGCGCCAAATGGATTTGTTTACGATTCGCAAGCTGTGTGACATTGCCGACACCTATGCAGATGGCCATGTGCGCTTCACGATTCGCTCCAACATCGAGTACATGGTGTCGGACGAGTCCAAAGTGGCACCGCTGATTGAGTCACTCACCAGCAGTGGTTTCCCGGTCGGTGGCACGGGCAACTCCGTTTCGGCCATTGCCCACACCCAGGGCTGGCTGCACTGCGACATTCCCGGCACTGATGCCTCGGGTGCTGTCAAGGCGCTGATGGACGATCTGCACGCCGAGTTCATCCAGGAAGACATGCCCAACCGGGTTCACCTGTCCACTTCCTGCTGCGAGATCAATTGTGGTGGCCAGGCCGACATCGCCATCATCATCCAGCACACCAAGCCGCCCAAGATCAACCACGATCTGGTGGCCAATATGTGCGAGCGCCCCACCGTGGTCGCGCGCTGCCCGGTGGCCGCCATCCGGCCCGCCATGGTCAACGGCAAACCATCGCTGGAAATTGACGAAACCAAATGCATGTGCTGCGGCGCCTGCTACCCACCCTGCCCGCCCATGCAGATCAACGACCCCGAGCACAGCAAGCTGGCGATCTGGGTGGGCGGCAAGAACTCCAATGCCCGCGGCAAGCCGACCTTCATGAAGATGGTGGCCTCTGGTCTGCCCAACAACCCGCCACGCTGGCCCGAAGTGTCGGCCATGGTCAAGAAGATTTTGTACACCTACAAGGAAGATGCCCGTTCGTGGGAGCGGGTGGCCGACTGGATCGAGCGCATCGGCTGGCCCGCATTCTTCGAGAAATGCGACCTGCCCTTCACCAAGTACCTGATTGACGACTGGCGCGGTTCGCGCTCCAGCCTGAATGCTTCGACCCATATTCGCTTCTGAGAAAAAGTATGAAATTCGGATTACTCGTCAGTGAAGGGCCCTACACGCACCAGGCATCGGACAGTGCCTACCAGTTCGTGGTAGCCGCCCTGGCCAAAGGCCATGAGGTACAGCGCGTGTTTTTCTACCACGATGGCGTCAACAACGCGACCCGCCTGACCGAGCCGCCGCAGGACGACCGCCATGTGGTGAACCGCTGGTCAGCCCTGGCTGCAGACCACAAAGTGGACCTGGTGGTCTGCGTGGCAGCGGCCTTGCGCCGTGGCATCAAGGACGAAGTGCTGGCACCGGGTTTTCGTATTTCCGGCCTGGGCCAGTTGGTGGATAGCGGGATCAAGGCAGACCGCCTGATCACGTTTGGCGACTAAGAATCAAGAGCACCCCATGAGCGAACAACAAGCAGCACCGAGCAGCGGACCCAAAGTGAAGAAATTCATGTTTGTGAACCGCAAAGCGCCCTACGGAACCATTTACGCGCTGGAAAGCCTGGAAGTGGTTTTGATCACCGCCACCTTCGACCAGGACGTGAGCCTGGTCTTCATCGACGACGGCGTTTATGAATTGGTCAAGGGCCAACAGACCAAGGGCATTGGCATCAAAAATTTCTCTCCCAGCTACCGCGCACTGGATGGCTACGACGTAGAAAAGCTGTATGTGGACCAGGCCTCGATGGCACAGCGCGGCTTGACCGAAAAAGACCTGCTGGTACCGGTAGAGGTACTCGATGCCCAGCAAATGGGCCAGCTGATGGCGCAACAGGACGTGATCCTGAGCTTCTGAGAAAAAGGACAACCCCCATGTTGCATATCGTCAATAAATCCCCCTTCCAGACCAGCACGCTGGACACCTGTCTGCGCATGGCCCAACCGGGCAACGCGCTACTGCTGATCGAAGACGGCATCTACGCCGCCACCGTGGGCAGCGCAACCGAAGAGCGCATCCGCGCCAGCTGCGCCACGCTCAAGGTTTATGCCCTGCAACCCGACATGGACGCCCGTGGCGTAACGGCAAAGTTGATCGACGGCGTCACGCTGGTCGACTACGCCGGCTTTGTGGATCTGACCGTGGAACACAGCACATCCCACTCGTGGTTGTGACCTGAATTACTAATTTACTGGAGAAAAAAATGAGCTTTGAAATCAACGGCACCACCTACGAAACCGACGAAGAGGGCTACTTGCTCAATCTCGCTGAATGGACCCCGGAAGCCGCCGTTTACCTGGCAGAAGAAGAGAAAGTACCGCTCAGCGACAACCACTGGGAAGTCATCAACTTCCTGCGCGAGTACTACAACGAGTACCAGATTGCTCCTGCCGTTCGGGTGCTGACCAAGGCCATTGGCAAACAGTTC
>CAJAVE010000282.1 GCA_903945325.1 uncultured beta proteobacterium
CTTGGATTCAACCGGTCAATGCAACAAGTTGGCTGAATCGTTCAGCAGGCGTTTCGTAGTTTAGAGTTTTCCTTGGGCGTTCATTTAGTTTTCTCGCAACGGCATTTAGCTGTGCCTGCGAGTATTTCGAGATATCGATCCCCTTCGGGAAGTACTGCCGCAATAGGCCGTTGGTATTTTCATTGCTCCCACGCTGCCAAGGGCTGTGGGGATCGCAGAAGTAAACACTGATGTCGGTGGCCAATGTAAAACGCTTGTGGTCAGCCATTTCATGGCCCCGATCCCAGGTCAACGATTTGTAGAGTTCCTGAGGCAACTTGCGCGCGTTTTTGATCAGCGCATCGATAACTGTCTGAGTGTCTTTGCTGGCAACCTTCACCAGCATCACGTATCGCGTCTGGCGTTCAACCAGTGTCGCAATCTGGTTGTTTAGGCTGCCAAACAGCAAGTCTCCTTCCCAGTGGCCCGGTACGGCCCGATCCTCCGCCTCTGCAGGCCGTTCGCTGATGGACACGGTGTTGGTGATCTTGCCGTGGTTGTCTGTCTTTTGGGTGTAGTGACGCGAACGACGCATGGCTCTGGTGCGTCTCAAATGCTGCAGCAGTTCCTTCTTCAATGCGCCACGGGCTTGAATGAATAGGCTGCGGTAGATGGTTTCGTGTGACACGTGGTAGTGCTCGTCGCACGGGTAAGTATGCTTGAGCCATCCTGCAATTTGTTGGGGCGCCCATTGACACTGAAGCTTTCTTGCCACGACACGTGCCAAGGTTCGGTTCCGAACCAGCTTGCAGTGTTTAGGACGGTGTGCCCGATCCCATGCCGCCTCGTCGGCCTGGGTAGCACGGTAGCTGCCTTGGCCGCCGTTACGCTTGATCTCGCGGCTGATCGTGGATGGCGCTCGGTCCAACTGTAAGGCAATGGATCGAATCGACTGCCCTGCCACCAATCCACGCGATATCTCTTCCCGTTCAGCCAGACTCAGTGCCAAAGGAGAGCGACAGCGGGCACGCGGACGTATCCCACCAGTCTCAGCCAGGATGCGACTGACAGAGGAGTGGTTCCGATCAAACAACTGGGCAATCTGCTGAAGGGATTCCCCCTTCTTCCAGCGCTCCCACATCAGGGCCTTCTGGCTATCCGAATAGTAAATTCTTGGTCGTCTCTTCATCTGCAACACTCCTTCTGCTCATGCAGAATTTAAGGTGTTGCTTCGACCGGTTGAATCCAAGGCCAGAAGCGGCCTTTCGCGAGAGGCTGCACCCGTGCCAACAAATTTGTACCCAACGGGGGTTTGCTCGAGCATGAATACATACTTGCGCGCGAGGCGGCTGCAATGCGTATTCAGACCATCTCATACCAACAGTAGTGGCTGCTTCATGCGAGCCGTGAGCTCCATGCGGAAATCGACAATTCACTGCTCTGCACACGTCTACTCTAAACATGGGGGTTTTGCTACCGACTTTATCTATTGCCGCCAAGGCGGCGTGACGAATTCACTTCGTGACGCACTGACCTTGGTATAAAACTGCTTCAAACCGGCGCAGAGACAGTTCAGCCCCCGTTCGCCGTCCGGGGTCCTAATGAAGCGATTTTTTGGGCATTCACCCCAACACAGGTCAAGGTAGTCTCAATGGCAGTGCGCCGAATCTAAGCGCAAGTCGCCAGAGCGTCAACGCATTCGAAAAGTGAAGCAAAGGTTTCACTTTTTTTGCTGTGTTGCAATCTCACAGGACGTGACGCTAAATCGGTGACATTGCACTTTTGCA
>CAJAVE010000283.1 GCA_903945325.1 uncultured beta proteobacterium
CAAAAACCTTGCTTCAATGACCTCAAGCGCCTTGTTCATCATCGTCGCAGAGTCAACAGAAATCTTGCGTCCCATAACCCAATTGGGGTGAGCACATGCTTCTTCAGGTGTGACATCGCGCAGAGTCGATGGCTCACGGTTTCGAAAAGGCCCGCCAGAAGCTGTCAGAATTATCTTGTCAATTCGCGATTCCCAATCGCACGGGTTAGGCGGCAACGACTGAAAGACGGCAGAGTGCTCGCTATCGATTGGGAGCAAGGTAGCTCCACCCGCAGTAACCGTGTCCATAAACAGCTGTCCACCAACTACCAGCGCTTCCTTGTTAGCGAGCAGCAAACGTTTTCCACTTTTTGCGGCTGCGAGGCACGGAGCCAATCCGGCTGCACCCACAATGGCCGCCATTACAATGTCAACCAATTCATGGGCTGCGACCATTGCCAATGCGTCCGCACCCCACATAACCTGCGTGCACAAACCTTCCGCGGCACATGACTGCATCAGCAGCTTGCCGTGCGCTTCGCTAACCATAACTGCGTAGGTTGGTTTGTAGCGTGCGCACTGTTCCAGCATGGTTTCAACGCTGGTAGAGGCTGTGAGCGCAAAGACCTCAAACCGGTCGGGGTGCCGCTTGATGACGTCCAGCGTGTTGACACCGATGGATCCAGTTGACCCCAATACAACCACGCGCGCTTGTTTCATATTCTCGGTGTCGCCAACATCATCGCAAGCGGCAGTATAGGCAGCAACGCATCTACACGATCCAGCACACCTCCGTGCCCTGGCAACAAATTGCTACTGTCCTTTACTCCCGCACTGCGTTTGAATAGCGATTCGACCAAATCGCCAACAACGCTCATAGTTGCCAGAAAAATTACTGCCAACACCATAAACGCGGTGTGCACATTCGCCAAGCGGGTGTAGATACTGGCTGCCCCCTGCGGCGCTGAACTATCCACTGCTCTCCAGACAAATGCACAGACGATCACTCCAAGCAATCCGCCGCACGCGCCTTCCCAGGTTTTTCCAGGACTGATGGTTGGAGCCAATTTACGACTAAAGAACCGCCCGCCTAACGCCCTGCCCGCAAAGTAGGCAGAAATATCGGCAACCCATACCAAGACCAACACCGAAAACAAAAAATTAATTCCCACAATTCGCGCCTGTGCTACGGCGATCCATGCGACCCATAGCGCAGCAATTCCACCGATCAAACGCAAAATCTGGGGAACACCAGTCCACGCTTTGACGCCCCCGCTTAAGAGCCATGCGCCCAGGACAACCCATACACCGCCAGCTAACACCCAAACCATAGCAAGGGACTGGAAAAGAAGCCCGACATACCATGACAGCAGACAAACGATTGCACAAACCAGCCCCAAGTACAGTGAGCCAATTTGGCTGCACTGATTGAGCTTGCCCCACTCCCACGCACCAGCAGCTATCAAGACCAGTGCGACAGCAATGAAGGCATTCGGTGTTGGATAGAAAACGGCCGGAAGCAAGATGGCCAACATTACCAGGGCCGTAATTACTCTCTGCTTCAGCATCGGATACCTCTTTTAAGCATCGCTTACCACATTGCCAGCAATTTGATCGGAAGTCTTTCCAAATCTGCGCTCGCGCGTCCTGAACTCCGACAATGCGCTGTCCAGCGCAGGCTCGTCAAAATCCGGCCATAGCAAGGAACTGAAATACAGTTCCGTATAGGCAGCTTGCCAAAGCAGGAAATTACTTAGGCGCTTCTCATTGCCTGTGCGAATCAGCAAGTCTGGATCACCACAATGCGCCAACGCCAAGGCTCCGGACAGACTCTTCTCGGTAATCAAGGTTCCAACGGCCGCAAGATGCGCAGCGGCAGAAACTATGTCCCAACGGCCACCATAATTGAAACAAACATTGAGCGTTAGCGCGGTGTTGGCCGCCGTTGCCGCCTCGGCGTCTTCAAGACCCTTCTTTACGCGCGGCGACAAATTGTCACGCGCACCAACAAAGCGGATTTGAACGCCGTCGCGCTGCAATTTGGGCACTTCCCTTGAAAGGGCAAGTGCAAGAATATCCATCAATCCGGATACTTCCTCGGCCGGACGACTCCAGTTCTCAGACGAAAAGGCGAATACGGTCAGCACCGAGATACCACGGCTCGGACAGGCACTGACAATACGTTTTAACGCATCCACGCCTTGCTTGTGCCCAGCAACACGGGGAAGAAACCGCTTGGAAGCCCATCGACCATTGCCATCCATTACGATAGCAACATGAAGTGGCGCCAGGACCTGATCAGCCATCAATGACCACTTATGTGCGACAGCGGTTAGACCGCCATGATGTCGTGTTCTTTTGAGGCAACCAGGCGATCCACTTCCACAATGTGGCGGTCCGTCAACTTTTGAATTTCCGCTTCAGAACGCTTCTGGTCGTCCTCAGACGCCACTTTGTCTTTCACCAACTTCTTGACAGCCTCATTTGCATCGCGGCGCAAATTGCGAACGGCGACCTTAGCGCTCTCCCCTTCACCCCGAACAACTTTTGTCAACTCCCTGCGGCGTTCCTCCGTCATCACGGGCATGGGAACACGAATCAGGTCCCCCATACTGGAAGGATTTAACCCTAAATCACTATCGCGAATCGCCTTCTCAATCTTGGCACCCATCCCTTTTTCCCAGGGCTGGACACTGATAGTGCGAGCATCCAGCAACGACAAATTGGCGACCTGGCTGAGCGGCAACATGGCTCCGTAGTAGTCCACATGAACCGTATCCAGCAATGCAGGATTGGCTCGACCCGTACGAATTTTTGTTAAGTTGTGCTTAAAGGCGGCGATGGACTGGTCCATCTTCCCGTCCAACGTCTTCTTGATTTCGTCAATTGCCATAATTCATTCTCCGCCCGCCCATCTCAACATTGCAACATTCGCGAAATACCACCATTAAACATACACCAATGTGCCTTCGTCGTCGCCCATCACAACGCGCTTTAACGCGCCATGCTTGAATATCGAAAATACTTTGATGGGAAGCTTCTGATCACGACACAAAGCGAACGCTGCCGCGTCCATAATGCCCAAATTCTGTGACATGGCATCGTTAAAGGTGATCTTTGCATACCGGGTCGCATGCGGATCCTTCTTGGGATCAGCAGTATAAACACCATCGACCTTCGTAGCCTTCAATACGATTTCCGCCCCGATTTCGGCGCCACGAAGAGCTGCGGCAGTATCCGTTGTAAAAAAAGGATTGCCAGTACCAGCTGCAAATATCACAACCTTTCCTTCTTCAAGATACTGAAGTGCTTTCGGCCGAACGTAGGGCTCAACCACCTGCTCAATTCCAATTGCAGACATGACCCGCGCAATCAAACCAGCCTTATTCATGGTGTCACCTAAAGCCAGCGCATTCATGACGGTTGCAAGCATTCCCATATAGTCAGCTGTGGCGCGGTCCATTCCCACCGAACCCCCAGCGACTCCACGAAAGATATTCCCCCCGCCAATCACCACAGCCACCTCGACCCCCAAACGGGTCACCTCAGCAATTTCGTCGACCATTCGGACTATCGTATCGCGATTGATACCGAACTGGTCGTCACCCATCAAGGCCTCACCCGACAACTTTAGCAAAATTCGCTTATATGCAGGCTTTTCTTGGCTCATGGATGACTCCGGTATAACACTTAAATGAATCTACTCGCCCACGGGCGAAATCTATGCAGATTTCTGAGCTGCAGCGACTTGTGCAGCGACTTCTGCCGCAAAATCGTCCACCTTTTTCTCAATGCCCTCACCGACCACATACATGGTGAAAGCCTTCACAGACGTTCCTGTTGATTTGAGCATTTGCTCCACGGTCTGCTTGTCGTTCTTCACGAATGCCTGATTGAAGAGCGAAACCTCTTTGAGGTACTTCTGAACGCCACCATCGATGCGTTTAGCCACAATTTCAGCGGACTGAACCGGCTTGCCAGCAGCCGTAGCCACGGCGGCATCTTCAGCAGCTTTGGCGGCAGCCACAGAACGCTCACGCTCCACTAATTCAGCAGGCACGTCAGCACTCGTCAATGCAACGGGCTTCATCGCTGCAACATGCATAGCCACATCTTTTGCAGCCAAGGCTTCGCCCTCAAACTCGACAACTACGCCGATGCGGGTTCCGTGAAGGTAGGAAGCTAACTGGCTACCAGTGGCAAAGCGCTTGAAACGGCGGAACGTCATATTTTCGCCAATTTTTCCGATCAACCCCTTACGTACATCCTCCAGACAAGGACCAAAACCATCTTGTTCATAGGCCAATGCACCCAACGCAACTACATCAACTGGATTGTGCTTTGCGATTAACGCCGCTGCTGCATTCGCCAATGCGAGAAAGCTGTCATTCTTGGTTACAAAATCAGTTTCGCAGTTGACCTCAAGCATGGCGCCCGTGGTTCCGTCCATGCAGTTCACAACTACGCCTTCAGCCGTAATGCGGGCTGCCGCTTTTCCAGCCTTGCTACCCAATTTCACACGCAACAACTCTTCCGCCTTGGCCATGTCGCCGTCAGCTTCAGTCAATGCCCTTTTGCATTCCATCATGGGCGCATCAGTTTTTCCACGCAGTTCAGCAACCATACTTGCGGTAATTGCAGCCATTTTGTTTCTCCGTAATCAGTTCAATTATTAAATAGGGGCTAAAAAAAAGGGGCCAAGCAGCCCCGATTTTCATGCAAAACAAGCCTAGGCAGAAGCTTCACTCACTTCAACGAACTCATCAGCGCTCTCAGCAGCAACTGCCTTAACGACATCGTCCATCTCATTTGCTCGGCCTTCAAGAATAGCATCCGCAATACCTCGAGCGTATAGAGTCACTGCTTTGGATGAGTCATCATTTCCAGGAATAACGTAGTCAATTCCTTCTGGCGAATGGTTGGAGTCAACGACACCAATCAACGGGATACCCAGCTTGCGTGCCTCTGCAATTGCAATCTTGTGATAGCCGACGTCGATCACAAAAATCGCGTCTGGCAAAGCCGCCATGTCCTGAATACCACCAATATCCTTTTCGAGCTTCAACAGTTCGCGAGCAAACATCAACTGCTCCTTTTTGCTCATGCTATCCAGTCCAACTTCTTGTTGTGCCTTCATTTCCTTCAAACGCTTGATCGAAGTCTTTACTGTTTTGAAATTGGTCAACATGCCGCCGAGCCAACGCTGGTCAACAAATGGAACTCCGGCACGCTGGGCCTCAGCCGCTACAGTCTCACGTGCTTGGCGTTTGGTCCCGACCATCAAAATCGTTCCGCGTTTTGCGGATAGTTGGCGAACGAACTTTGCCGCATCCTGAAACATCGGAAGCGATTTCTCCAGATTGATAATGTGGATTTTGTTGCGATGACCGAAAATAAACGGTGCCATCTTGGGATTCCAGAAACGGGTTTGATGTCCAAAATGAACGCCGGCTTCCAGCATTTCGCGCATTGTTATTGCCATGTTTTACTCCAAAGGTTAGGTCTAAAATCTTCCCCTTTATCGACAAACTCAGATGAACCAAGCAGCCGACACCTTGACGGGGCAGATTTGCGATTGATTTGCTAATAGCCAAATTCGCCATATGCAAAGCCAGTCAAGTATAACATGTAGGAAATGCTACTCTCCATGCAAAAAGAGAGCCATCAATGAATCCGCCGGTCGCGCAGAATGCAGTTTCGTGCCGCTAGTTACTGTCTGATTGCTGCTCAAAAAAGGAAACGCTATGAAGGTCAGATTTTGGGGAGTCCGCGGTTCTATCGCATCGCCAGGACCCAAAACAGTGCGTTACGGTGGAAACACGACATGTATCGAGATTCGCACAGACAACAATGAGCTCATTGTTCTGGACGCAGGCACCGGAATATTTCCACTTTCACAGACTTTGCTCGCTGAATTGCCAGTCACTGCCAATGTACTCATAACCCACTCCCACTGGGATCACATTCAAGGTTTGCCCTTTTTTATCCCTAACTTCATTCCTGGCAACACGTTGCGTTTACACGGCGGTTTTGATCCAGTATCTGGCAAAGGAATAGAGCAAGTGATGTCGGTGCAATTGCAATATAGCTACTTCCCCGTTCGGGAAGCGGAAATGAAGGCACGCATTGAATATGTGACTTTGGTTCCCGGTGAGACCATCCAAATTGGATCTGCGTTTGTAACGCCGTGCATGCTCAATCACCCGGTGATCGATTTTGGATATCGCATCGAAAGCAACGGAAAGTCGGTTTTTTTTACTGGCGATCACGAACCGCCCTACAACATTTATGAACCTAGCGATGAGGGATATGACGAGTATCAAGTTTTTGTAGATGAAAAAGTGAAGTCTATCCATGATGCAATTCGTGATGTAGATGTCCTCATCGCGGATAGTTCTTATACCGACGCAGAATACCCATCGAAAAAGGGATGGGGCCACGGGACCTTTAGTTCCAGCATCATCAGTGCCAATGAAGTTGGAGCCAAAGTGTTGTTCTGCACACACCACGAGCCCACTCGAAGCGACGATGCGTTGGAGGATGCATTTCAGACTGCACTCTTAGCCAATCACAAGATTGCTTTAGGAATGGATATTCGACTGGCACGCGAAGGAGAAACCTACGAATTCTGAGCGCATTCTTCGCCGGGATGGCAACACTGCCATGCCCGTTCGCCGTCTTTTTTCCACCATCGAGACTCGTAAACTGGAAGCACGGGCCAACGCCCATTTGCCAGCACACACTTTGATGCAACGGGCTGGCCTTGCAGTTGCACGCCTCGCCATGGCAGTCGCACCCCACGCACATGTGATTTGGATCGCTTGTGGCCCTGGAAACAACGGTGGCGATGGGTACGAGGCGGCGCGTCATCTTAAGCTTTGGGGTAAGTTTCCAGTTATTACGGCTGACGATGCGACTGGCCTCATGCCTGCGGACGCCGCGGCAAGCCGCCAAAGCGCCATTGAAGCCGGTGTAATTTTTGCGATCGAAGCACCGCGGCAATACGATTTGTGTATAGACGCAATGTTTGGCTTGGGAAATATTCGTGCGCTTGGCACCCTGTACACAAACTGGATCGACAAAATCAACTCTCGAACTGTGCCAGTCCTGGCCATCGACACTCCTTCCGGTCTTGATCCCGATAGGGGCACACACACGGTTAAGTGCGTTTACGCAGACTACACATTGAGTTTACTAACTCTCAAACCGGGCTTGTTTACGGCAGATGGCCGTGAAGCCAGCGGGGAGATCTGGTTCAACAGTCTGGGCGTTGGCGAGCCAAGCGGGCCGTGCGCCGAGATCATCGGCGAACCACAGTTCGTGATTCGTGCCCACAACACGCACAAAGGCAGCTTTGGTGATGTGGGCATAGTTGGCGGGGCCAAGGGTATGGCGGGTGCAGCGTTGCTGGCCGCGCAGGCCGCGCTACTTGGGGGCGCCGGTCGGGTCTATCTAACTTTGCTCGACACAACAATCGCACGCCTCGACACAAACCAACCCGAGATCATGTTCCGCAAATTTTGTGGGCTCAACCTCGAGTCCATGGTGATAGTCGCCGGCTGCGGTGGAGGCGATGCCATCTCTGCGCAATTGGATGAAATACTGGAACGATCAACACGACTTGTACTCGACGCCGATGCACTCAACTCAATTGCACGAGATGCATCGCTGCAACGCAAACTCGAAGCCAGAAGACTCCAAACCACGGTACTGACCCCCCACCCGCTGGAAGCCGCCCGATTGATGGGAATTGAAGCCGCAGACGTTCAAGCAAACCGATTGAGTGTGGCTCAAGCAATGGCAGATCGCTTTGCTTGCACGGTAGTATTGAAAGGATCAGGCACAGTTATTGCAGCACCAGCGATGGTTCCACGCATCAACCCTACTGGCAACGCGAGGTTGGCAACTGCGGGAACCGGCGACGTACTGGCCGGATTGATTGGAGCACGTCTCGCCTCACGACTAAGCGCTTTTCAATGTGCTTATGAATCTGTCTACCTGCATGGCCGAGTGGCCGATAAATGGAATAAATCGTTCCCCATGACCGCCCACGATTTGGCAAATAATTTGTGACTGGTCACGCGCATCGATTGGCGAACCGGCACCCCACCGGGCCATATCCAATGGGCTACCTGCGTTTTCTGGGCGCTTTCTTTTGCGAGGTAGTCGATTTTTCAATCGACTTTGATGAACGATCCGGTTTGCCCACTGTGCGTTTACCCACCACGGTTTTGAAAGACACGGGCCGCACCCCAGCCTCGCTGTCAAAACGATCCCCTTGCGTTACCCGCAACTTCGAATCGCGACCAACACCTTTGTCCAACATAACGCGGGGCATCAATCCATCCCCTTCGTGCACGAGACGAAAATCAATCTTTCGGCCATCGAGATCAACCCGACTGACTTGAATACGAACGCGAGTACCAATTGCATAACGGGTACCTGTTCTCTCGCCCCGCAATTCCTGACGTGCTTCGTCAAAACGGAAATACTCTCCACCCAACTCCGTAATGTGAACCAAACCTTCCACGTACATCGCATCCAGCGTGACAAATACGCCAAAACTGGTCGCGGCAGTGACTACACCTCCGTATTCCTCGCCCAGATGCTCTTTCATGTACTTGCATTTCAACCAGGCTTCAACATCGCGACTGGCTTCGTCTGCCCTGCGCTCATTGGCACTGCAATGCAAACCTGCAGCCAACCACGCCATACCTTCAGCGTTGGCTTTTTTGGGCGGTTGCTTTGAAACCGCTGTTCGCGAAGCTGCACCTTTCTCGAGCCGACGTGCCAATTTTGCATGGGCTTCACCGGGTGTTGGTAGCACCGGCAATTGGTAACGTGACTTTTCAAGAATAGCCTTGATGACACGGTGCACCAGTAAATCGGGATAACGACGGATAGGACTAGTGAAATGCGTGTAGGCACCATAGGCCAATCCGAAATGCCCACTATTGGTCGGTGTGTAAATAGCCTGCTGCATGGAACGCAGCAGCATGGAATGGATTTGTTGCGCATCCGGACGATCTTTGGTCGCATCAGCAATCGCCTGAAACTCGCCTGGCGATGGGTCATCGCTGATAGTCATCCCGATACCTGTGGTCTTCAGGTAATTTTGCAATATCTCCTTCTTTTCCGGAGTCGGCCCTTCATGAACCCTGAACAATCCTGGATGCTTGCTTTGGGCAATAAAGTCTGCGCTACAAACATTGGCCGCAAGCATGGCCTCCTCGATTACCCGATGGGCCACATTGCGCGTACGGGGCACGATCTTTTCAATCCGCCCGTTCTCGTCGCAAACTATTTGCGTCTCCGTGGTTTCAAAATCAACAGCGCCTCGCTTCTGTCGGGATGTGACCAATGACTGGTAAACACCGTGCAGGTTGAGCAAGTCACCAACTCGGTCTTTGCGCCGTATGGCCTCCGGGCCGCGTGTATTTCCCAGGATTGCTGCCACTTCGGTATAAGTGAAACGCGCATGGCTCCACATCATGGCGGGATAAAACTGATAAGCCTCCACTTCGCCATCAGCGGTCACGAACATGTCACATACCATACACAACCGCTCAACCTCAGGATTGAGCGAGCACAAACCGTTGGACAGTTTTTCCGGAAGCATCGGGATTACGCGACGAGGGAAATACACGCTGGTTGCCCGGTCATATGCATCAATGTCAATCGCCGAACCGGTCTGCACATAGTGACTGACATCCGCGATAGCGACCAATAGCCGCCATCCTTTTATTGCAGACTTCCCCCGTCCTTTTGATGCGGGCTCGCAATACACGGCATCGTCAAAATCGCGGGCGTCTTCGCCGTCAATCGTGACCAGAGGCACGTCAATCAAATCGATACGATCAACCTGGTCCTGCGGACGTACCTTGTCTGGCAAGGTCCGAGCCAGCGCAATGCAGGCTTCGGAAAACTCATGGGGAACACTGTATTTGCGAACGGCAATTTCAATCTCCATACCGGGGTCGTCTACTTCGCCCAGTACTTCCTTGATACGACCAACCGGCTGGCCAAACAATGCAGGCGGTTCGACCAGTTCGACTACTACCACCTGACCCACTTTGGCCACGCTGGTGGCGCCCTTGGGAATCAAAACATCCTGCCCGTAGCGTTTATCCTCCGGTGCCACCAGCCAAACTCCGCTTTCCTGCAACAGCCGACCAATGATGGGTTGAACCGAACGCTCCAATATCTCAGCCACACGCCCTTCCGGGCGCCCCTTGCGGTCGCTCCGAACAATGCGCACTTTCACACGGTCCTTGTGAAGCACCGCACGCATCTCGTTGGGTGGCAAATAGATGTCGGGTGCACCGTCGTCGCGGGACACGAATCCATGACCATCTCGATGGCCTTGAACTATTCCTTCAACTTCGTCCAGCAAGCCGCTGGTTTGGCTAATATTTTTGATACAATTGCTCTCTTTCCTGAGATGCCCAGGTGGCGGAATTGGTAGACGCACTAGTTTCAGGTACTAGCGAGTAACTTCGTGGGGGTTCGAGTCCCTTCCTGGGCAC
>CAJAVE010000284.1 GCA_903945325.1 uncultured beta proteobacterium
GGTGAAACGGAAGTCAACAAACTTGACTTCATTCTCTTTCACCATCTTCATCACGTCTGCGACGGTCTTGGCCATCAAATACTCCTGTTACAAAAAAATGCGCACGATTGTTAGAAACTTGCCCTATCCGCAATGCAGCTTTTATGCCAACAGCGGATCCGGACACGATTTTGGTTAAGCGCTCTATTTTGCCCTGAGAATGCCGGTTTTTTTGTTGCGCCACATCAACCATCAAAAACCCGCGCACCAATACTGACCGGATTCCAAATCAATTGCACCAACTTAGTGCAATCCGATTAACGCACCAATTCAGGGCCCAATTTGGCTGAAACGTTTCGAAGTCCCGCCAACAGTGCGGCATAGGCCGGTGTCGCAGCGTGAGGACTTCCCTTGACGCCGAGTTCGATGTGCCGTCCGTACTCCGGGTGGTCCACACTGGGCAGGCTGAAAACCTTTACCGCGTGATCACGTTCAATGGCTTCCATCAAGGGGGTCAGGGTGGCCTCCATGGCACCAAAGACGATCACCGACTGCTCCAACCAAGCCTCCTGGCGAAACAAATGCGAAAAGTGAATATCCAGAACCCACGCCATCATCGGATGGGCCATGACCGGGAATCCGGGCAAAAAGAATACGCCCCCATGCTCCCCCACCTGGAGCGAGTCGCTATCCAGCGAACAATAAAAGCCCGCGATCTTGTTGAACGGATTGGGAATGATCTGCGCGCCTTTCGGGAAAACGCCCATGTTCAGGCGATGCCTGTTGTCGTCGCGCTCAGGCTCGTAAGGCACGCCCTGCTCTCGCGCGACATCCTGCATGCGCTCAAGGATCAAGGTTTTTGCTTGAGGATGCAATTCCATTTCGCGACTCAGCGCCCGTGCTGCGCATTGCCGCGTGTGGTCATCCGGTGTGGCACCAATGCCGCCAAACGAGAACACCACATCACCGGACGCAAAAGCGCGTTTCAGCGTAGCGGTGATCCGGTCCGGATCGTCACCCACATAGTCGGCATAGGCCAGCTTCAGTCCGCGCGCGGACAGCAATTCGATGGCTTTGGTGAGGTGTTTGTCCTGGCGCTTGCCAGAAAGTATTTCGTCGCCAATGATGAGGATGCCAAAGTTCACGTTTTTTACTCCAATGCCATGGGCGTTGCTGGCGTGGTCAGGGCAATAACCTGCGCCTCCGGAACCACCACCTGGGCCGCAGCCGCGCGCTCACGCCGCAGTTCCTGCAAGGCCGACAGGCAATAGTGGGCAAACCAGAGTGACGAAAACGCAAAAATCAGGGTGTAGATCCAGATGGCCAGTGGCACCAAAATGACAAATGCCGCAGCGAAGAACACGCCAGACGCCCACACCAGGCTCGGCGCGGCACCCAGATAGCCAGCCAGCACGCCCATACCCAGCAGTTGCACTCTGTGGCGGCGAAACAAAGTGTGCCGCTCTTCCTCGTCCGCATGCAGCGCCAGCGCATCAAATGCCATGACGCGGTAGGTCAGCCAGCCCCAGATCAGTGGCGGAAGAATCAGGACCAATGGCGGCACAAACCACAACGGAATGGACAGGATGATCGCCACCAGGGCCAGGAGCGTGGAGCCCAATGACCACAGCAAACCGTGCAGGAAGGACGCACCGTTGCGCTCCTCCAGCGCGGCAAATCGGCGCAGCGCCACCAGCCGGACCAGAAATGGCGTCATCATCAGTGCCACCACCAGCAATGAGACGACCACGATCACAGGAGTGACGGTGAATATCACGATCAAAGGCGCCAGAAAGATCTTGATGCGCCCCAAGCCCACGCTATCCAGCCAGGCCCATCCGTTGTTGACAAATGCGGATGACTCCAGCACGCGGCGCACCTGGTCCAGCGCATCGTCCCAATACAGGTATCCCAGGCCCAGCGTCAGCCCAACGACCAGCATCAGCGGCAACAGGGACATCATCACGACCCGTGGGCGCAGGCAATAGGCCACCGCCCGCCAGAATGAATCAAACAGCATGTTCATAGGGCAAGCATAACGCGACGCAGGCGCAAACGCTCGGGCGCGCACGCCGCCCACAGTCCGCTTCACCCGCGTTCTTCAGGCTTTGCCGGCGAGCCGCTTGAGCCCCAGCCACTGCTGGCTCCAGAATCCACGGCCGTAGTCGCGCCCCTGCTCCACCTGGTCTCGCACGCCCGTGGGGTCAAACCGTTTCTCAAAGTTGGCGGTGCCAAACAGCATGTCCCACCACGGCAACAAGACTCCGAAATTGGCACCGCCCAGCGTCTCGCGACCCGCCGACTCATGCCCGATGCCAACAGAATGGTGCAGACGGTGGAAGCGCGGGCTGACCCAGAGGCGCTCACCCACGCGCCCAAACCAGACGCGCAGATTGGCATGCTGAAAGTTTTCACTGAGCTGGGTCAGGGCAACAATCGCCACAAATTGCCCCGGCGCAATGCCAATCAACTGGGCAATGACCACCATCAGGCTGTCCCGAATCAGATCGTCGAGCAGGTGGTTGCGGTTATCACTCCACATGGTCATTTGCCGCTGCGAATGGTGCAGGGAATGCAGTCGCCACCACCACTCAAACCGGTGCTGACCGCGGTGCACACCATAGTTGCAAAAGTCGATTGCCAGCAGATATATCAACAGGCTGGCCACCGGTTGATCAGTCACACCGGGCCAGACTGCATCAAGGTGAAAGGTCTCCCAGCCCGCCACACGCAGTGTGCCAAAGAGTGCGTCAAACCAAGGGGCTACGCTGAAAAACAGGATCACACGAAAAAGACCCAGTCGATGGATCACCGTGTACAGCATATCCACCCGAACGGTTGCAGGGTCGCTGACCGCCTCCACCGGACGCCAACGCTGCAGGGGGCCAATCACGGCCACCAGCACCACCAACTGTAATAAACCCACCAGCAACCACCCGGTAGCATCAAATCCATCGTCCAGGAAATTGGCAAAACCCAGGCTGAACATGGCAGGCTGTACCACGGCTTCGAACAGTTCGGATTGAACCGTACCAAACGCGTTGGCCAGGGCTTCAAGAATGGCGTTCATCGTGGAAACAAGGAAATATGTGGCTGGCCTATTGTCCCTGCGCCACTATCCAGCGCTGGTAGGCAGGATGCGCGCGCAGGGTCTGAAAGCAAAATCCCCTGGCCTTGAGTCCCGCAATCAGGGGCTCCAACACGGCGGGTGCCCACGGATCTTTGCGGGACCAGATTCCAAGGTGGGCCATCAAGATATCACCAGAGCGGATATCCCGCAGGGCCTTCGCCAGCAAAACTTCATTGCTGAAAGATTCGCTGGGCAATTCATCGCCCAAAAACCCCGCATTTGCCCAGCCCACATGCTCGAAACCACAGGCTTTGGCGACCGCCAGGAGTTTGGGGGATGACTTGCCGCCTGGCGCACGGAACAGCGGCAATGGTTTCTTGCCGGTCAGCTCCTGCAACCGTGCGTTTGCCCGGCTGAGTTGGGCACAGTACGCAGGGGCATCCCATTCGAGGTCTTGGCCTTGCAGTTCACCCGCCGAAGGGCGAATGCGAAAGCGCGGACGGCTGCCCGGCAAATCGGACCGCCAATAAGCGTGGTCAAACGTGTGCGAGGCAAATTCGTGTCCTTCGGCACCGCGCGCGCGCCACCAGGACGCCCAGTGGGTGCCCAGCGTGCCATCTCCCACTTTGGTGCGTTCGTTGGCCGCAAAAAAGGTCACCTTGACACCCTGGCGATTGAGGACATCGGCCATCAGAGGCGCCACTTCCATGTGGCCAGTGTCCAGCGTGAGATACAGCGGTTTTTCACAGGCATTTGCAGCACCAGACCCCGTGGATATTGCGCAAGCAGCTATCGTAAAGATAGCAAATAGAAAGCTCTGACGATTGTCCATGGACTGCGCAGGGTGCTACTGGCGCCCTGCGTGATCGAGCGTCCAGACACCGTGGGGCGATTTGCCCACCTTGATCTGGCGCAGCACTTTTCGACTGGCAACGTCAATTACGGTGAGTTTGCCGGCCCAGCGGGATGCCACGAACAGGGTACGGCCATCGCTGGATACATCCATGTCATCGGGTCCACTGGGACCCGGCAGGGTGTCAACCACAGTCATGGTCTGGTAATCGATCTTGCTGATCGAGTTGGCCACCCGGTTGCTTACAAATACATGGCGCTTGTCGCCTGCAGCGCGAAACGAGTGCGCGCCCTTGGCCGTCTTGATGGTCTGAACCAGCTTGGGGGCAGCGCCTGTCACATCGTAAACCTCCACCCCGTCCGAGCCTGTCAGGCCAATCAGCAAAAACTTGTCATCGGGCGTGCCAAATACGTCTGCGGGCATGGCGCCGGTCTTGCTGCGCCACTTGATGGCCTGGCTGACCATGTCAATCGCCACCAGTTCATCGCTGTCCTGCATGGTGCTGTAGATGGTGGTACTGGTGGAGTTGATCCACAAGTGGCTGGGGGTTTTGCCAGTGGGGACGCGTTTGACGAGTGACAACGCGCTGCCGTCCCAACGGTAGATATCGACATGGTTCAAGCGATTGGCTGCCGTGACAAACCACTTCATGTCAGGCGAGAACCGCAACTGGTAGGGATCAACAATGCCACGCACGGTGTGCTGAATCTCAGCGGTCCTGGGGTCAACAAATATCAGGGAGTCGCTCAGCGCATTGGCCACGATCAGCGACTTCTGGTCCGGCGTCATGTACAGGTGGTGCGGCTCCTTGCCGGTGGGAATGCGTTTGGTCTCTTTCCAGGAAACCGGATCAATGACGCTGATGGTGGCGTCCAGCGAATTCAGGATAAATATCGGGGGAGGCGTCTGGGCCTGGGACGACGATGCCGCGGCAATCAGGGCGAGGGTCAAAAGAGGGGCAAAAAACTTCACAAACGCTCACTTTCAGGTAGCCGAGGAGTTTAGCCGCCAGCGGCAGGGTTCAAGCCGCTTTGACCTGCAGCTTTTGCAAATCTTCCGGACGCAACCAGCGCCACTGGCCAGGAGCCAAGTCCTGCGGTAACTGTAGTGCCCCGATGCGCGAGCGGTGCAAGCCTTCCACCCGGTTACCCACTGCGGCCAGCATGCGTTTGACCTGGTGGTATTTGCCTTCGGTCAGGGTCAGGCGCAGGTGCAGCGCGGCTCCGTCAGCATCCACAATCTCGCAGGCTGCTGCCCTGACTGGTTTGGGGTCGTCATCCAGCACCACGCCCTCCAGCAGCCGCTGCACCTGCTTGCCATCCAGCGGGTGCTTGGCCGTCACCTCATACACCTTAGGACTGTGCTTTTTGGGTGAGCTCATCCGGTGGATGAACTGTCCGTCATCGCTGAGCAGCAGCATTCCGGTGGTGTCCTGGTCCAGCCGCCCGACCGCTTGCACGCCCTGAACCGCACTCTTTTGCGGTCGCAGGCGCAGAGGTGACGGCAGCAGCGTGTAAATGCTGGGGTAAGTGGAGGGTTTTTGCGAGCATTCGGTGCCTGCCGGCTTGTTCAACAGGACATAGGCCTTTTCAAAGTAGTCCCAGTCCACACCCTGGACCCTGAAGCGCAGCCGTTCCGCTACAAATTCCATAGCTGCTTGCGCACACTCCACGGGGGCTATAGCATCATTTTCCATATAAACCTGGACCAAGCCCTGCTGGATCAATCCCGCGCAGACGCGGCGGGTTCCAAAGCCCTGCGAGTAGAGTATTTCCTGAAGTTGCATGTGTATTTTCTTGGCAAAGTGGTAACTTGTATTTGATGACAAAGACAATCGATCTTGTCACATTCACCAATCCTTCTGATCGAACCGACGCATATTGCCCAAGCCCCAGGACCATCTGCTATCCACTGGACATGATTCGGGTTATTACCAAGCATCTGTGATACAAAATAAATGAGAAAAAACCTATATGATTGATCTTGCTCAAGCACTCCATGGCTACACATGCCATGTCTATTGCCGATCGCCGTTCTCGCCCTTTGGTTTATTCTGATTAGGAGTTGATAAATTGTTTCAAAAAGTTGTTCCCGTCAATAAAGATCGCCATGCAAAGAAAAAGGTCAAGGACATTTCCAGTTTTGCGTTCGCGTCAAAGTTTCATATCGCCTATGTGACCATGCAGGAGTTCGCGCGAGCTGCCTCCATTTTTCCTATCGTTTTTTTGGAAGACAAAGAAAAGGATGAATTTCGGCCAGTCGTCTTGCTGGGGATCAATGCCGGAGAGAATTTGTTCGTCGATCCGGCAGGAAAGTGGCAAGCTTCCTATGTTCCGGCCATCATTCGACGTTACCCGTTTGCACTCACCCCAAGTGGAAAAGACGGCCAGTATGTGGTTTGTATCGATGAAGAAAGTCCGCTCGTCAGCGATACAGAAGGATCGCCCTTGTTCGACGACAACGGGGAACCTACCCAGGTCATTGATAACGTAAAACTCTATCTTGCAGAACTTCAGCAAATGGATGCGCTAACCAGCGACTTCAGCAAGTTCTTGTCCGAGCACAACATGTTCACTCCATTGAACATGCGCGTGCGTGACAACGACAAGGTGAAGAATATTTCTGGTTGCTATGTGATCAATGAAGAGCGACTGAATAATCTGTCTGATGATCGCTTTCTGGAAATCAAAAACAAGCGGTTTTTGCCGGCAATCTACGCACACCTCATTTCACTTGCCCAGACGGAGCGGTTAGTGAAACTGCAAGATGAAAAGTCGTCGGCCAAATAGTGTCCGGCATGCATCCGAGCACAGTCGTGCTGGATGCATTCAATTGAACCTCTCAGTTTGACCCTGCAGTTGTCAATAGCGGCCTTCGTTTCGAATCAAGCGCTCAAAAGATCAATGCCATGGTTTGCCACCGTGGCATTGTCTTTGTTCGCGACTTGTCTGAGCGTTGCCGGGGAGCTTGAAAATTTCGAACTGGCGCCAGGGGTCATTCGTGCGACTGAGATTCCCGAGAGAAGTGCGCTTGGAACGGCAAGGTTCCTTCAAATTTTGGTGCGTCGCAATCTGGAAATAAAGTACAGCCTCACGAACGCAAAGGCAACTGAGCACCTGGCAAAGGCGGAAGCTGCTCAATACCAGCCCATCGCATTTGCCACCGTTCGGAGGGACGACAGACTGCACCAGCGAACCGTTGATGAGGTTCGGCAAATCAGTTCAACGACCTCTGTGCTGGATGAAATAGGCGAAACTTATGAATTTGGTTTGCGGGGCAAATTGCCTACCGGAGCCGAATTCACCTTAAGCCAGCGTTCGGCCCGCAA
>CAJAVE010000285.1 GCA_903945325.1 uncultured beta proteobacterium
AAAGCGCGTGCTGAATTGGTCCAGCATGTCGCCAAACTCGCAGTCGGCCAGACCTTGCACGGCCTCTGGCGCACCCACGCCCACCACGGTGCGCAGCTGGGGGCAGCGCTTGCGTGTGAGCCGCAAGTCGGCCAGGGAAGATGCGTCGGCAATGGCCAACACCGCGTCACTGTCCTGCAGGCGGTACTCCAGCGCGTCGGGTCCGAACAGCAGCGACAGCGGCATGGCCACCGCCCCCATTTGCAGCACCGCCATGTAGGCCACTGCAGTCTCAAAGCACTGGGGCATCACGATGGCCACGCGGTCGCCCCGCGCCACACCCTGGGCAACCAGGGCGTTGGAGAGGCGGTTGGCCTGCTCCTGCAGCTGGAAATAGGTATAAAAAGAACCGCTAGACCCCGTGGAATATGCGCAAACAGCTATATTTTTTGTAGCGTCCGGTCGCGCGGCCCAGCGTGCGCAACACACTTGGGCGATATTGAAACGCTGGGGAACGGCCCAGGTGAAGTCGCGGTGCAGGCGGGCATAGGCCTGGGACACCCCACCCAAGGCGGGTTGTGCGGCACGCACAGGCGCTGTTTCGATGTCGCTGCTTTGACTGACTGACATGCTGGGTCTTTCGTATGATGCCCCGAATGTACCAAGCCAAAAAGCATTCTCACAGCGAGTTTGTCCCTATACGCAACCTGCAATACCACGTGCAGGTTTGGGGCGAGCCGTCTCCCGACAAGACGCCCCTGGTGATGGTTCACGGCTGGATGGACGTGGCCGCCAGCTACCAGTTTGTGGTGGACGCCTTTGCGCAGGACCACTACATCATTGCGCCGGACTGGCGGGGCTATGGGAAGACACCGTCGGGCAATGCGGACAACTTCTGGTTCGCCGACTACATGGCTGACCTGGACTTTCTTCTGGACCATTACTCGCCGGGTCGCCCGGTCAACCTGGTCGGGCACAGCCTGGGCGGCAACGTCGTCATGCTGTATGGCGGCGTGCGCCCCGAGCGCATCCGCCGTCTGGTGAACCTGGAAGGTTTTGGCCTGCCTGCAACGACGCCCGACATGGCCCCAGAGCGCTACGCCAAGTGGATGAACGAGCTGAAAAAGCTGCATCGGGGCGAGCTGGACATGCGCGCCTATGACACGATCGACGGCGTGGCGCGTCGCCTGATGAAAACCAACCCGCGCCTGGGCCAGGACAAGGCCGACTGGCTGGCCCAGCAATGGGCGCAGCAGGACGCGCACGGCAAGTGGTCCATCCAGGGCCAGCCCGCCCACAAGATCATCAGTGCCCACCTGTACCAGGCCGATGAAGTGCTGGCCCTGTACCAGCGACTGAGCATGCCGGTGCTGGCAGTGGAAGCGTCCGACAACAGCCTGGACCTGTGGTGGAAGGGCAAGTTCACGCTGGCCCAGTACCACGAGCGCATCAAGAGCGTGCCGAACGTCGAGATCGCGCTGATCAATGACGCCGGGCACATGATGCACCACGACCAGCCCGAGGTGCTGGCGGCCCTGATTGAGCGGTTTATCCAGCCAGACTGAGGGGACTTGCCCTCACGGCCAGGGCTTTCCAGTAGACTGCAACCGCAGTTGAACCCCACTCTGACCAGGAGACCATGAAAGCACGCTATCAATGGCTGACAGGCACCATACTGATCGCCTTTTTGGCGGGCCTGGGTCTGTTTCAGAACGACTGGAGACAGGTTCCGCCACGCACCTTGGCTGCCTTTGCTCCTGAGCTGAACAACAACTCATCCGAGCCCCTCTCGCCAATTCCTGTGACCCTCCCATTGGATGCACGCAAAGTTGCTTTGGGTGACCGACTGTTCCACGAGGCGCGTTTGTCAAAAGACGGAACAGTCGCGTGCGCCAGCTGCCACAGTCTGAAGACTGGTGGCGTAGACCGCCTGCCGCGCTCAAAAGGGATTGGGGGCCAACTGGGTGGCATCAATGCACCCACGGTTTTTAACAGTGGCTTCAACTACCGCCAGTTCTGGGATGGGCGTGCCCGCACGCTGGAAGACCAGGTGGACGGGCCACTGCAACACCCGCTGGAAATGGCTGGCACATGGACCCAGGCGCTAAAAACGCTGGCCGGTGACCCGCACTTCCGGGCAGAGTTTGCCGCGCTGTACCGTGACGGCATCACACCAGTGAATGTGAAGGATGCGATTGCCACCTTTGAGCGCTCACTGTTCACCCCCAACTCCCGCTTTGATCTTTTCCTGCGTGGCAACACGGCCGCGCTGAGTGAGTTTGAACAATCCGGATACCGGCTGTTCAAGCAGATTGGCTGCACCAGTTGTCACCAGGGCATGAATATTGGCGGCAATATGGTGCAAAAACTGGGCATCATCGAAAGCTACTTTGCGGGACGCAGTGACCTGACCGAAGCCGACCAGGGCCGGTTCAACATTACCCATCTTGAAGAAGACCGCCATGTCTTTCGGGTGCCTTCCCTGCGCAACGTTGCAATCACGCCACCCTATTTGCATGACGCGTCTGCACCCACACTGGAAGAGGCGGTTCGCATCATGGCGCGCTACCAGTTGGGGCTGAATCTCGGTACGACTGACATCGCCAGAATCGCAGCCTTTCTGGGCACGCTCACCGGTGAATACAAGGGTGCTCTGTTGCAATGAGACTGCCCAGCCAAATCGTGTCGCATTTCCTTCGCTTTGCGGACCTGTACCGCGTAGGTACCGTGGCCGCCGCCGTTGGCGCGCTGATTCTGGTATTTGGCCTGACGCAACCCATCAACTTGCCACGGCACAACGCGATTCTGGAACATTTCAACCAGCTGCAAAACGATGAAAGCCGACTTGGCGAAGCCGTACTGCAGCTCAATTTCAGCCTGAGCAACAACTACGACCAGGTTACGGCGCTCATGGAACACATGCGTGCAACCGAGCGTGAATTGCGCGACGGCGAAGTGGCGCGGGCACTGCGCCAGGACGAAGTCTTCATGCAACAGCTGAACCTTTTGCAACAGCGACTTGGCAACAAAGAGGAGAGCCTGGAAAAGTTCAAGTCGCGCAATGCTGTTTTGAAAAATTCACTCCTTTATTTGCCGCTGGCCCGGGACGATGCGGTGCGCGACCTGCTCCGGGACAGCCCCGCGCGGGAACACCTGAACACCCTGATGGAGCAGTTGCTGATCAACCGGATTAGCGGCGCCCTGCTTGATCGCAACAGCATGGAGTCGACGGCAGCGGCCCTGCAGCAGGAAGTTGCCGGACTGGCGCCTGAAACCCGCCAGAAGATCGACAGCCTGCTGCGCCACATCCGCCAGATCGACCAGTTGGAGCGCGAGTTGCCCAGTCTGGTGCGCCAACTTACCAGCGGCACCCGAAACTCCGGGCTGGCAGAAGCCTATGGCAAGTTCTACAACCAGCATCAGTTGCAGGCCTCGGTGTACCGGTTGTTTCTCCTGGTGGCCACACTGGGTCTGATTGCCTATGTGGTGCGAACCTATGTGCATTTGCGTGAGCAGTCCAACCGGCTGGAACTGGCTGCCAGCGTGTTTTCAAACGCATCCGAGGGCATCACCATTACCAACTACCAGGGAGTGATTCTGGATGTCAACGCCGCTTTCTCGGCCATTACCGGGTATACACGGGAGGACGTTCTCAGTAAAAACCCGCGCCTACTGAAGTCAGGCCGACAGGACGCGGCCTTTTACAGCCAGATGTGGCAGTCGATCCGGGAAACCGGTGCCTGGGCCGGCGAAATATGGAACCGCCGCAAGAGCGGTGAAATTTATCCGGAGTGGCTCAGCATCACCACTGCGACCACCCTGCGTGGGGGCATCAGGGAGCGCACCCACTATGTGGCGACCTTTAGCGACATCTCCCAACGCAAGAAGGACGAAGCGGAGATCTACCAGCTGGCCTACTACGACCCGCTCACCGGGCTGCCCAACCGGCGCCTGTTGGCTGACCGGTTGCGCCAGGTCCTGGCATCGCGCAGCCATAGCCCCGGTCAGGCTGCGTTGCTGTTCATCGATGTCGATCACTTCAAGACGCTCAATGACATCAGGGGCCATGACATAGGAGATCTGCTTCTCATCGAAATTTCGCGGCGTCTGAAAGATTGCGCGCGCGAGGCCGACACCGTGGCGCGCCTGGGCAGCGATGAGTTTGTCGTCATGTTGCAGGGATTGCATGTGGAGTCGGGTCCCACCGCTGCCCAGGCCAAAGCAGTGGGCGAGAAGATCCGGTCAAATCTAGCCCTTCCCTACTGGTTGAATGACCTTGAACACATCTGCACCTGCAGCATTGGCATCAGCATGTCCAGCGAGGCGGTGAGCGCCGAAGAAATGCTGCAGCATGCCAATACGGCGATGTCCGAAGCCAAGAATGCAGGACGCGACACACTGCGCTTTTTCGACCCTGTCATGCAATCGGCGCTTTAAAGCCGCGCGGCGATGGAGTCCGATTTGCGGCTTGCCATTCAGCTCAAACAGTTTGAGCTGTACTACCAGATCCAGGTGGACGACAACAGCCATGCGATCGGTGCGGAAGCCCTGGTTCGGTGGAACCATCCCCGAAAGGGGCTGGTGTCGCCAGCCACCTTCATACCGCTCGCCGAAGAGACAGGGCTCATCCTGCCGCTTGGCCAGTGGATTCTGGAATCCGCATGCGCCCAAATCAAGTCGTGGGAAATCGGTAACGACACGCGCCATCTGGTTCTTGCCGTCAATGTCAGCGCACGCCAGCTCGCTGCTGACGAATTCATTACCCAGGTCGAAAACTTGTTGCGCAGCACCGGCATTACCCCGGCACGGCTGAAGCTGGAAATCACCGAAAGCATGATGCTCGGCAATGTGGAAGCCGTCATCAGCATCATTCGCCAGTTGAAGGCCCTGGGCGTGAGTTTTTCAATGGACGACTTCGGCACCGGCTACTCATCGTTGCAATACCTCAAGCGGCTGCCGCTGGACCAGCTCAAGATTGACCAGTCGTTTGTGCGGGACATCACCACCGACAGCAGTGACCTGGCCATTGTGGGAACGATTGTCGCGATGGCCCGCAGCCTGAGCCTGAGCACCATCGCCGAAGGGGTAGAAACCGAGGCACAGCGACAACTGCTGGCTCAGCAAGGGTGCAGCAGTTTTCAGGGCTACCTTTTCAGCCGGCCGGTGCCAATTGCAGCCTTTGCGGCGGTCCTTCAGGGGTATGGCGCGGCACAGGGCGCGGCGTGAGAAAATAGCGGGTTATTCAAGAATTCACCGCATAGGACAGCACCATCATGGAAGCAGAACGCATCAACCTCATTGGCACCCAACTCAATGGCCTGACCGCAAGGACCCAGGAGTTACGGGGGTATCTTTGACTACGATGCCAAAGCCGAGCGCCTGCGCACCGTTGTAGCGTCACTGGAAGACCCCACCGTCTGGAACGACCCCAAGCGCGCCCAGGAGCTGGGCAAAGAGAAGAAAGCGCTGGACGGTGTGGTGGGCACCATCACCGAACTGGAGCGTGAACTGTCCGACAACCTCGAACTGTTCGAGATGTCCAAAGAAGACGGCGACGAGGCCGGCCTGATCACGATTGAGGGCGAGACCGCCAAACTGGCCGCCATCATCGAAGGGCTGGAGTTCCGCCGCATGTTCAACAACCCGGCCGACCCGCTGAACTGCTTTCTGGACATTCAGTCCGGCGCAGGTGGCACCGAAGCCTGTGACTGGGCCAGCATGTTGTTGCGCCAGTACCTCAAATACGCCGAGCGCAAAGGCTTCAAAACCATCATTGAAGACGAAACGGCGGGCGACACCGCCGGCATCAAGGGCGCCACCATCAAGATTGAGGGCGAATACGCCTTTGGCCTGCTGCGCACCGAGACCGGCGTGCACCGCCTGGTGCGCAAATCGCCGTTTGACTCGTCAGGCGGTCGCCACACCAGCTTTGCCAGCGTGTGTGTCTACCCCGAGATTGATGATTCGATCGAAATCAACATCAACCCCAGCGATGTGCGCGTGGACACCTTTCGCGCGTCCGGCGCGGGCGGCCAGCACATCAACAAGACCGACTCTGCCGTGCGCCTGACCCACTTGCCCACCGGCATCGTGGTGCAATGCCAGGATGGACGCAGCCAGCACGGCAACCGCGACGTGGCCTGGAAGCGCCTGCGCTCCAAACTCTACGACTTTGAAATGCGCAAGCAGCAGGAAGAACAGCAAAAACTCGAAGACACCAAAACCGATGTGGGCTGGGGCCACCAGATTCGCAGCTACGTGCTGGACAACAGCCGCATCAAAGACCTGCGCACCAATGTCGAAGTCTCCGCCACGCAAAAAGTGCTGGACGGCGACCTTGACGTATTTATTGAAGCTTCCCTGAAGCAAGGAGTTTGAACATGAACCGAGACGACACCGCCACAGTGATCCACCGTGCTGACTACGCAGCGCCCGCCTTCCACATTGAATCGGTTGAACTGACCTTTGATCTGGACCCGGCCAAGACCCGTGTTCTGAACAAAATGACGCTGCGCCGCAACCCCGATGTCGCCGTGCAACCGCTCAAGCTGGACGGCGAAGAGCTGAACCTGGCCCGTGTGCTGGTCAACGGCCAGGGCACCTCTTTCAAAGTGGAGGGTGATCGCCTGGTTCTGGAGAATCTGCCGGAGGGAAACGAGCCCTTCGCACTGGAGATCTTCACCACCTGCGCGCCGGCAAAAAACACCAAACTGTCCGGCTTGTATGTCAGCCAGGATTCGTTCTTCACGCAATGCGAAGCGGAAGGTTTCCGGCGCATCACCTACTTCCTGGACCGTCCGGATGTGATGACCAGCTACACCGTGACGCTCCGTGCTGACAAAGCCAAATACCCGGTGCTGCTGTCCAACGGCAACCTGGTGGAAGAAGGCCTGCTGGAGGATGGCCGCCACTTTGCCAAGTGGGTGGACCCGCACAAAAAACCCTGCTACCTGTTCGCCCTGGTGGCGGGTCAACTGGTGGCGCGCGAGCAGCGCATCACCTCACGCGCAGGCAAAGACCATTTGCTGCAGGTGTTTGTGCGCCCCGGCGACCTCGATAAGACCGAGCACGCGATGAACTCGCTCATGGCATCAGTCGCCTGGGACGAGGCCCGATTTGGCCTGCCGCTCGATCTGGAGCGCTTCATGATCGTCGCCACCAGTGACTTCAACATGGGCGCCATGGAAAACAAGGGCCTG
>CAJAVE010000286.1 GCA_903945325.1 uncultured beta proteobacterium
AGGCGAGAAACAAGGGCAAAGAGCCCTGAAACCAGTCCAGTACGGCCGAAAAACGACGTCAAATCGGCTGAAAAATGAAAAACTGCCTCAGCTTGCAACGGGCTCAGCGTTTCGCCTCTACTTATTCACCGTAGCCCTAAGCAAAGTTCGACGGCAATGTGGCGCTGATTTCGTTTCCCCATTTTCTTCAATTGGCCAGGAGCGGTCTTAGGACACTTTGATTTGGCGGTCGGCATCAGACGCATTGCTGCCGTCCACGTTGTACCGTTGAAAGTCGGGTATGCCGGAGGATGGTTACTTTGTAAAGATCTTACCGACCGCCATGTTAGTGGCGCCATGGGCTCTACGGCTTACCTGGGCTTACCGCCCGCACGCGCAACGCGCACAGACAGGTCATGGTTTTCAGCATCTTTTGTTTTAACCAAGGCCACGGTCATGAGCCAGTCTTTGCCATCCGCGTGGCGGCGGTAGCTGCGTGATAGGCGGCTCGTGCCAGCGGGCGTCCACGCTTCCGATTTAAGGTACTCTTTGCTGTAGTCTAGAAATGCAGTTGGGTTGGACACAGCACCCACGTGAGCCCGGGTTTCCCATTGCTTTGCGTCGCCTTTGTCAGAGTAACGCTCAAAGGGCGTGTCGTCCGGCACCATCGCGTGCCACATCTCGGGCATCCGGTTGGACACGAGTTCCCCGTAGGCCGAATGGTTGTCCGGGTTCCAGTCATACTCCAGTCCGCGCGCTAGGCCGGTGGCGTCGGCGCGACCCATCCACCGCTCCACCACGTGCAAGGCACCATCGATGCCGGCTGACAGGCCACCCGTAGTGATGAACTTGCCTGTATCAACCACACGGCGATTTTTCACCACGCTCTTGAGCTTGGGGTAGTACTTGGAGAGGTTGTCAATTTGACCGGCAATCGTGGTGGCCGCAGGCAAACCATCCAGCAACCCGGCCTGGCCCAAAATGAACGCGCCCGTACAAACCGACAGAACCATTTGGGAGTCACCAGCGCGCTTGCGCAGCCAATCGTAGTAGGCCGGAATCAGTTCAAGTTCAGCGGCATCTCCGCCGGGCACCAGCAAGACATCGGCAGCCGGCGCGTTGCTGAAGTCATAGTCGGGTTTGAATTGCAGGATGCCCATCGCAGAAGTGCGCAGCTCGGTGGTGGGGGCCACCGTGAATACTTTGGCACCCGTTTGGGCAAACACCTCCATGGGGCCGGCGTAGTCAATCACCTGAGCGCCCTTGAACAACAGCACGGCTACCCGCAATTGCTTGACCTTCAGGATGCGTTCCGACATGCCGCAGAAGCCGGGTTGGTCGTACTCTTTGGCCCCGTCTGCCGCATCAGGGCAGACATAGACTTTTTTGCCTTCGCTAGGAAGAGGCGTGGCCGACACGCTAAAACTCGGGAACAAAGTGCCAACGGCCAGCGCCACGGCGGCTAGCCATACTGACTTTGAAAAGATGTTTTTCATGGACGTTCTTAAAAATTTGTCAGAAGTGGCCGATGACAAATAACTGCCAAATACTGCCAAGGGCTACCGCACCGCCCCCTTTGAAGCTGGTCGCGTTATTGGTCTTTGACGGCATCGGGCTGCAAGACCAAGCTTTTGCATAGAAAGAGCTACTGGCGCACAACAAAAATGCGCAAACAGCTCTCACTTTGATAGCAGTTTAGCGTTGAATTTACATCGCTTTGTGGAAGATGTAATCGGCCGTGTAGCGCACCAGCTGGTTTGTGCCGGCATTGGCCTTTGCGCATGCGGCGGCCGGCGCAATGCCGCCCGTGGTGGCCACCCGTTGGATGTAGCTCACACCCTGCATTGCGCCTATGCCGGTAGCGGGATTGGCTTTGACCAGCTGCAAGGGAATGTTGACCGCGCCATTGGGGGCGGTGGCGACTTGTGTGGCAGTGACCTTGGAGCCATCGTTGTTTTCCCAGGTGGCTGGCGGGCCGTAGTACTTGCCAATGACGTTGCCGCTGCGGTCTTTGAGGCCAGCGTCCGGGCCCACAAACCCCCATTCAAATTGGTCGGCCATGTCTTTCTTGGCGCGGCACAGGTAGGTGATGTCGCCGGCGGCGGCGGTTTCCAAGGCCACGGTGTGTCCGGCAGGCACCTGCACGGCTGCGGGCAGATCAGCCTGGCTGAAAGTGGCGCGCATGGGCTGACTGGCGCAAGCGGTTAGTGTGGCCAAAGCGACCAAAGAGAGAGCGGTGAGGGGTTGCATAGGAATCTTCTTTCGAGGATGTTGAGGAGTAAGAGGTTTACTTTTGTGCGGGCTTGGACAGGCTGGTCAGGTAGGTCACCACGTCTTCGCGATCTTGGGCCTGCTCCAGGTAGTAGTTCATTGCCTGGCCGGGCACGACTTTTTCCGGGTTGGTCAGCCACGCCTTGAGGCTCGATACCGTCCAGGTGTGGATAGCAGCAGCCATGGCGTCGGAATAAACGAAGCCCTCTGCCTTGCCGGCCTTGCGGCCCACCACACCACGCAATGCGGGGCCCGCGCGATTAGCGTCTAGGCTGTGACAGGCAAAGCAGCGGCTTTCTACCAATTGCTGCCCGCGGCTCACCTCTGGCACTAGAGCCTTGGCCTGCACCAGTGCAGGCAAGGCCATGGAGTATGCGAGTGTCAAAAGCCCGGCGCACCGACGCGTGAAGGTGCGCGCGACCATCATGCGCCGAAAGACAGTGCGCCTGCGGGCAGCGGACGGCCCAACGCGTTGAGCAGCAGCACATAGTGCATGGTTTCATCCGCGGCTAGGCGACCTGCCACTTTGGCGAGGTCCTTGTTGCCGAAGGCTGGGATCACGCCCAGATAGGCATTAACGGCGCCCAGCTCCAGACGGGCTGCCAAATCGAGCACATCGCCCTGGTTACGCAGGGTGTCGACCTTCAAGGCTTTTGCGTAGTCGTCTAGCTTCCTTTCCATAACGGGGGCGCCGCCCAGCTTCTGGATTGTGGCAATCAGTGCATCGCGGTGGGCTTTGTGGTCGGCCTGGAAGCGCACGGCCACGTCGAGTACGGGCTTTTGCAGCAGGCCGCTACCGGCGCCGAGTTGGTAGGCGTTGATGGCTTCATGCTCTAGACCAAGGGCTACATTCAGGATGCCCACATCCTTGGACGAATCACCTGCCATGCCTTGTGCAAGTGCATCTTTACCAGCCAGAAGCGCAACCGCCACTGTAGACAAGGTGCCGGTACGGCCCATGAAGGCGCGTCGGGAAGAAACGGAAGTGGCAGTGGCGTGGCCGATAGTTTGCATTGCGGGATCCTTTGGAAAGTGTTGGGCAACTAAGCGAGACCGGTACATCCGGCTCTCCCCTCGAATACGCAGGCCACCTGCCTCTTGGATTCAAATTTTGAAAATAATCTTTTCGAATCCGAGTCAAGGGCTTGTGCGTACCGGGAACACAAGCCGATATATTTTTGGTTGCTTTCGGGGTTTGAGGCGCCTGACCATCGTGACCCTGAAGCATGTCACTGCACAAGCCTAACGTGCGCGGCTTAATTCAATTTGCATCCAATCACCGGTTACCTCCGTAGATAGGCTGGAGTGCTCTTGCACTCCCGTGGACTTCAGCAGAAGCACGTCCTACCTATACAGCCACCCCTTATTCCAGGCGTTCCTATGCGTCCAAAGTTTTCAAAACCCGCACAAGCGTGCCTATTGTTGCTCGTTGCCGGTGCTGCCATAGCATCCAGTCACCGTGAAGCCCCCTTCATTACCACCAGCCCCAAGGTGGACGGTACCGACTTCTATATGTTCCGCAGCTACGAAGCCAATAAATCAGCGTTTGTCACTTTGATCGCTAATTACGCCCCCCTGCAAGACGCTTACGGCGGTCCTAACTATTTCACGATGGACCCCAACGCCCTGTACGAAATCCATATCGACAACAACGGCGACTCCAAGGAAGACATCACCTTCCAGTTCCGCTTCAAGAACACACTCAAAGACATTCAGTTGCCCATCGGCAGCGCGATGGTTTCCAGCCCCTTGACCCAGATAGGCGGAGTCAAAGACCTCAACGATGCCAACTTGGCAATCAATGAGACGTTTACCGTGAACGTGGTGCGCGGCGACCGCCGCACCGGCACATCGGAAAAGCTGACCAAGGTCACTGGCGGTAGCACCAGCTTCGAGAAGCCCATGGACTACATAGGTGAAAAAACCTTTGGTAATGCCGCCGCCTATAAAACTTACGCTGACAAACACATTCACATGGTGAACATCCCTGGCTGTACAACACCAGGACGCGTGTTTGCCGGTCAACGCCAAGAAGGCTTTGCGGTCAACCTCGGCGGCATTTTTGACTTGGTCAACGCCACAGCCGCGCAGATCACCAACCCTGACTTGAAGAACGCGTTTGCCGCCAATTCCGTTCAGAACAAAAACGTTACGTCCCTGTCCATCGAAGTGCCCACTGCTTGCTTGACAGCCGGTGCCGAACCCGTGATTGGCGGCTGGACCACCGCCAGCATGCGCCAGGCACGTTTGCTTAACGGCGCGCCTGCCTCAGGCCACCAAACCAGCGAAAAAGCCGGAGGTGCATGGACGCAAGTTTCCCGCCTGGGCAACCCTTTGGTCAACGAAGTGGTCATTGGTTTGAAAGACAAAGACAAGTTCAATGCCTCCAAGCCCATCAACGACGCCAGCAACTTTTTGACCTACGTGACCAACCCCACCTTACCTTACCTGTTGGGTGTGGTTTTGGCGAGCGACGCTAAAGGATTGGCACCAACCAATCTGCCACGCGCTGACCTGGCTACCGTGTTCCTCACCGGCATTCCGGGTGTCAACTACCCCAACGCAGTGAACAAAAGCCCAACTCCTTCCGAAATGCTGCGTTTGAACACGGCGATTGGACCTGTCCCCTATGCAGAGCAAAACCGCTTGGGCGTGGCTGGCGAAATCTTGCGTGTGGGTGGTGCCGCCAATCTGGCCATGGCCAAAGACTTGGCTGGTTTCCCCAACGGCCGCCGCCCTAAAGACGACGTGGTGGACATTGCACTCGTGGCCGTGTTAGGTGGCTTGTGCGTCATCAATGGTGACGGCAATGCGCTCGGTTTGAACACCGTGCCAGGCATCCCATCCATTACCTCTGCTTGCAAACCATCGAGCGTCCCCTTGGGCGCAACGTCTGCCGCCGTGCATGACGGAGTAGACCAAGCCACTGTGCCATTTTTGACAACTTTCCCTTACCTGAACACGCCTAACGCTGGCTCCAAGTAAGCTAAATCCATACAAGGAGTACATATGACTTTTACGATCAGTAAAACCTTGGTCGTTATGACCTTGGGCGCAGCAATGCTGACTGCCTGCGGCGGCGGCGGCAGCCCTGTGCAGTCTCCAGCGATTGAGTACGTTGCCGACAGTGGTATACCCGCTGCTGCCGAGAAGGACGTCACCGAAGTAATCTCCTTCAGCAAGGCACAAATTGCGACGACCAGCGATGCGTCAGACCCGGTCTTGCTGGCCAACGCGATGCTTGCGGTCAGTGACACGACCGAGCCTTTGGACATCTAACGCAAACCCGTAGAGCCACCGCTGCGCGGTGGCTCTTTCATTTGTGCAAAAGTTCACCAAATTTTCACCGCAAAGACGGCTCTTTGCGCTCTGGATTTTCCTGTTTGCAATGGCAAATCCATTGCATGCACACGAATTCTGGTTCACGCCCATAGCCCCCCCAACGACGCCGGGCGATTCCGTCACCCTGCGGTTGGAGGTGGGTGAGTTTTTCACGGGGGAGGCTGCCGGTTTCTCCCGCGTGACGACACACACCTTGCGCCACCATAGTGCGGCCGGTTCAGAGAACTTGCGCCCGTCCTTACAGGAACATGCACTCGAAGCGGAAGTGGCTTTGACCTTGAATGTGCCTGGCACTCACTTATTCGTTTACAACAGCGCGCCACAGCAAATCACGCTGGATGCTTCAAAATTTGAGGCCTATTTGCACGACGAAGGCCTGGACTTTGTCAAGGTCCACAGACAACAGACCGGTGCTGCATCTCTGCCCGGGCGCGAGCGTTTTCGCCGCCACATCAAGACTCTGGTGGATGCAGGTGCAGCACCGGATATAGCGCAGGCGTCCGACATGACCCACGCTACCGTGACAGAGCAACGTCTGGAAATCATGCCACTAGTCAATCCATTGAAACTAGCCCCAGGCAATACTTTGCCGCTTCAGATTATTTTTGATGACCGCCCCTTGGTAGGCGCGTTGGTCAAAGCTTGGCATAAGCACAAAGGGCAGCTGCACACTGTCCGGGCAAAGACCACCAGCACAGGTCTGGTCGAGTTCAATCTCCCCTACGCTGGCGAATGGATGGTCAGTGTGGTTCACATGGTCGCTGCGAGCGCCGCAGAAAGTGAAGCCAACGGCGTCGACTGGGACAGCTACTGGGGCAATCTTTCGTTTACGCTTGTACAGAGGGTGGGCGAGTTCTACACGCGATAGGCGACAGTACCCATTCAGTAATTTTTCTTTGGATTGCATCCAGTTGTTCGGCAAGACCGTATCCATACCGAAACAACACTTTTTTACTGGAGTTGCACATGCGCCCTTCCTTCAACCGAAACCTCATGGCTACGGCCGCACTGGCAGTTGTTTGCCTTGGTTCAGCCCAGGCTGACACCGGCAAGCTCTTGCTAACCGGTGGCGTTAGCACCATTGATGGCGCCGCCGGTGGCGGTCTTACACCCTGGGCCGTTATTGGAACCAACGCCACTGATGGACAAACCGGCTTCACAGCCGCTGCGACACGCGTCACCACCACAGACTACGGCCTGAGCATTGCCGGGGCTGCGGTTGGTATCAATGATCGTTTAGAGCTGTCGGTTGCACGCCAGGACTTGGACACCGGCATCACGGGTACAGGCCTGGGTTTGCCCGGCCTGCACTTGCGGCAAAGCATTCTGGGCGCGAAGGTAAAACTATTTGGCGAGGCAGTGCTGGACAGTTTTAACTGGAAGCCCCAGATTTCTGTTGGCGTCGAGTTCAAGTCACTGGACTCTACGGGGCTTGACGGTACCTTGGCAGCCCTGGGTGCCAACAAGACAGGAACCGATGTCTACATCAGTGCCACCAAACTTTTCCTGGCACAAGGCATATTGGTCAATGGAACTTTGCGTGCCACCAAGGCAAACCAGAACGGTCTTCTCGGCTTCGGCGCCACGCTGGGAGGTGCGCGCGACAGCTACCAGGTGATGCCGGAAGTGTCGGTGGCGTGGTTGCTGAGCCGCAATGTCGCTATCGGTGCGGAGTACCGGGCCATGCCCAACAACCTGCAGGACGCCGGTCGTGCCGCTGGATTGGGTGAAGGGCTAAGGTCGTCTGACTGGAAAGATCTGTTCATTGCATGGGCTCCCACCAAAAACGTGTCTCTGACGCTGGCCTATGTCGACTTGGGCTTGATTGCACCCGCAACCACCAATAGTCGTTCCCAAACCGGCGCCTATCTGTCAGCCCAGTTTGCTTACTGAGCAGTAATCAAGCCAAACACTTACTTTGTGAAAGAAACATCATGAAAAAAATCATCATCGGCGCAACGATCCTTCTGGCTGCCGCCATGGGATTTGCCCAGGAAGCGCGCACCGCAGACCCGCTTTTCAAAGCCCTCGGTGAAAAACCGGGCCTGGTCAAAATCATGGACGAATTCCTGCCACGTCTGGTAGCCGACCCGCGCACTGGACCGTTCTTCAAGTCTGCGGACCAAGAACGGGTCAAGGCGCAATTGGTCGTGCAGATTTGCCAGTTGACGGGCGGTCCCTGTGCCTATGACTATGAAAACAAAGACATGAAAACAGTGCACATGAACATGAATGTTTCGATGTCTGACTTCAATGCTTTGGTGGAGGTTCTTCAAGACTCCATGGACGCGCAAGGCATTCCCTTCAGCACTCAGAACCAGTTACTTGCCCGCCTGGCCCCCATGCACCGGGCCATTGTGACCCCCGCAAAGTAAAAATCACCAGCCCACTAGGAACTACCATGAACCATCGCAACCTCATCGCCGCAACTGCTACCGCAGTGATCTCCACCCTGATGATTGCCGCACCAGCGGCAGCCCAGAAAAACGCCAAAGAGAAGTGCTTGAGGGTTGGCCGGGATTCATGTAAAAACCGGCAAAAATTGACTTAAGCCTATGATTCCTTTGGGATTATTGCCAAATCGAAATCCAACGGCGAAATCTTCCGCCGAAAGTCCAGCGTGTAGTCTCCAAACCGGTTGATGTGACCTGGCCGCAATGGCGCAAGTCCCCCCAGCATCTCAGGCGTGATCTCGTGCCCCTCTCCGTTCATCTCTTTCAACACGCGGGTCATACCCACAACGTTGTGCAGGATGACCATGTTGGCCACCAGGTGGTTGTACTTGATGATTTTGCGTTGTTCGTGCCGCAGATTTTCAGCAATGATGCCGTCCCCGCCAAAGAATGACCACTTTGCAAAGCCGTTGAACTGCTCGCTCTTGTTAGTTTCAGCGTGAATCACCCTGCGCAGCTCGACATCCCCGATGTACTCCAGCAGGAACATCGTGCGCATGGCCATGCCGAGCTCACGAAACGCAAAGTACAACTTGTTTTTCCGGTTCTGCGTGCCCAAGCGGCGCAGGATCGCAGACGGCGTGATTTTCCCGGTCTTGATAGAGACCGCAATTCGCAACATCGACGGCAAATGCGTTTCAATCAGCTTCCAGTCTATGGTGTCGGCGAACAACGCATCGATGTTGTCGAATTTGGTCTTGGTATCGGGCCGAAAAAAGTTCAAATCCTTGATCCCGCGAATTCTGGGCATCAATCTGATTCCCAACAAATGGGCCAAGGCAAACACCGCGTAATTCTGTGCCTGGGTGTCCCCGTGCACGGTATCGGGCCGGATGTCTGACTCGTTGCCCATCAGGCCGTCCAGTATGTGGACACCCTCATAAGTACCGCAGGCGATGAAGTGGCTGAACAAGGCAATGAACTTGTCGGACACATGGTAGTAGCCAATCCCGCCATAACCTCCATAGCGGATGTGGTACTCAGACATCAAATTCTGCTCGTAAAGATTCCACTTGGTGCCATCGGCAGATGCGTGCTTTCCGGTTCCCCAGTAGCCAGGCAACTCGAACTTGTTGTAGGCATTGATCACCGTGACAATTGCCTTGTCCAGGGTGTCTTCAGTCACGTATTTCAAGTTGAGCCAGGCGTTCTGGCGTCGACTCAGGCCCTTAATTGACCGTGCGGTCTGGACCGGTCCGAGGTTGCAGCCGTAACAAAACAAGGTCGTGATCACGCGCAAGCGCAGATCTTCAAGCTTGCTGTCGGTTCCTGCCAGCGGCCTGAAGTGCTTGTGCAGTTCCAGCCAGCGTGCCACATCCGTCAGGACATCAACGATGCTAACTGCCTCCATCCGCGCGGTGACCTGCAATTCCAATGCCTTGACTTCCTCGGAGATCTCCGAACGTTGTGGTCGCCGGAGGATCAAGCGGCCGTCAACAATCTCAGCGTGCGCGTTGGCCGGAAAAGCCGCGTCAACCTCGCGCGAGCGCGCCAGCAATGCTTTTTTCAACTCCGCCACAAAGACTGCCGGACGCGTTTCGATGCCCGTCACCGCAGCATAAAGTGGCAGTTCCTTGGCATAGGTGGTGGCATCCACCAATTGCTCACGGTAGTCGTCATAACGCTCGCCATGCTTGATGAACAGGTCACCCGTCTTGAACTCATCCTTGATTTGCTGCAAAACCGCCAGTTCGAAATAACGACGGTCAATTGCATCAGGAGTGCCACGTCCCGAGGTCTTCAGTAGCACCAGCTTGCGCCATTGCGCCGACATCCACCCAAAATCGTCGATGGCGTCAAGATTCAGCTCGGCCAGTAGCACCACCTCGCTGCGGCTGGTGCGCAATCTGCTGAGCGCGGCCATCATCTTTTCCATCACCTGATCGTCGGTGCTGGCCTTGGGGGCCGTGATCTCGACACAGTTCAGCAGCTGCGCGCGTACCGCTTTGTAGGGCTGGAGCATGAACGGCAGCGAATTACGCCCTGCGTAGGCCAGGAGTTCGTCGCAATCGGCCATCAAGGCCTCAATTTCGGCCCGAAATGTTCCGCCGATGGCATCGACTCGCTGGCTGTCGGTGCCGCCAATTTTGTAGGCGTCCAGGATGTCCCTGAGCTGCCCGACCAGCATGTCGGTCTTTTGGCTGCGGTCTTGCTGAAACTGCAGCAGCTTCTCGCGGGCCGTGTTTTCCAGGTTCTGCATCAGGCGGATCAATAACTCTGCAGCATCATCCAGCGCTTGAGCGTGCCGGGAGCGGATCAAGATCACCGCCAAGGCATAGCGCTTGAGCGGCTTCAACTCCGCCATTTCTGCGGCGTCCAGCGCACGGGCAAGAAAGCGAAATTGGCGGAGCTTGGGCGCTGGGATGTCGGGTTTTGGCAGTTGCTCAACCAGGCGCTGCATGTGCTTGACGTGCTGTAGATATGAACGTGCTTCCTTGTTGGTCGGTTTTTTGGGCTCTCGCTTGAGCATCTGCCAAGCCGAAGTGGGCTCCCCTGGGGTCTTTTTCAGGAGCGCATCGAGCATGGCCTTGTCCTGAGGACTGAGTTGATCAGTGATGCTGGAAAAGTGCCTGTCATTACTGGCCTCGCGGGCACGAAACGCCAGCCGATCTAGTGTGGAAAACGCAGGCAGCTCGTACCGGTGGTGAACAAGTTCCTCCAGCATTACGTTGATCACGTCGGCCACCGCGTGCTTGGTGTCGGCTGCCGCAGCCGCCACCACTTCCAGCCAGGCAAGGTCGGCAACGGCCAGGGGCCGGACGTTCAGATGTTTGCGCAATGCCTTGAGCATGATGCGATATGAACCCGACGACTCAAATTGCTTGAGATCCTTCTGTGTGGGGCGCACTGCCATACCGGCCTGTTGGGCAATGTGCTCCCGAATGACCAGGGGCGCATTGGCCACGCTACAAAACTGCCCAAGTCGCTGGAACATTTTGAGGTGCATTAACGTTGCGGCACGCGAAATCGGGCGGCTGGCGATGCCAGCCATACCTGCCACAAGCGCTAGCTCACCGGCAGTTGGCGTGAATGAGTCTTTCAATTCCTTGGGTGACGGCTCAGGATTCAGGCGTGGGTAGGCCGTTTCACTCAGTGCGGTCATCGTCGATGATTGGCCTGTTGGAAGGGTTCGTACGGTTGGACTCCCAAATCCGCCTCAACTCCAATAGGCGCCTGACGCAGGTTCGTGGATGCTGGCCTCCAGCACGCATTGGTTGGCGTCGGCCACGCGGTACATGTCATCCAGCAATGCATAAATGGCTTCTTCCAATACTTCCCGCGACCGGTGCGGAACTCTGAGTTCGTAATCGGTGCCATCGGCATCCAGGCGCTGCATCGCGTAGCGCTCAAAGCAGGTTTTCTCAATCAACCGGTGAGCGCGCGTCAGGCCGCGTGATAGTTTGCTAAACCGGGCCAGGGTCATCTTCACGCGCAAGATTGCGATTTCTTCTTCAATAGCAGCAGCCGCTGTACCAGCCGGAGTCGCCAGCAGGGCTGGGCTCGATCCAGCGCCAGGTAACGCCAAACCTGACTCAAACCTCGCTTGCAGTCCCTATGACGCTTCCAGGTACCTCATCGCCGACTTGATATCCGTCCAGCCTACATATTCCATCAACTCCTTGATGTCCCAGCCACTGGCGCGCGCCCACCCGGCGAAGCCACGGCGCAAGGAATGACTGCTGTATTCCTGGACCGACGCCAGGCCGGCAGCGGCAAACAGGGTGCGCAGCAAGGGGATAAGACTGTTCACGCTCAAGGGTGCTTCGCCAACATGTCCCCAGCGGTCAATTTTCCTAAAAACCGGCCCGGTTTTGAGTTCGGCCAGGGCTGTCCATTCGCTCAAGGCGGTGACCGGGCATAAACGCGACAGTGCCGGACATTTGAACTCTCGCCCCTCGTAATTCTTGTCGGTCTTGCTGCGTTCCAAGTAGCAGGTCATGCCTTCACCGGGAACGATTTGGATGTTTTCAAGTTTCAGCCGGGCCAGTTCATCCGACCGGAAACCACGCCAAAATCCGAGCAGCACCAGCGAGCGATCACGGGCATGACGCAGCAAACTTGGCCGGTCATCCCGACTGCGTGCTTCGACCATGGCCCGCTGCAGCCAGTTGTCCACCTGTTGCAGCTGATCCAGTATCAAAGGGCGCGCCCGTTTTTCCATCGCAGGGTGTACCGCCCGGATGCCTTTGAGGACCTGACGCACGATGCTGGCCTTGGTCGGGTCGGCAAAGCCTTGATCACAATGCCAGCGAGACAACGCCGCCAGTCGCTGTCTCAAGGTGTTGTTGGACAAACTCGTTGCATGGTCAGCCAAGTAACTGGCAACCGCTTCACTGGTCGCAGGCAAAAGGCCTTGCCATTCGACTTCAAAATGCTGGATTGCCGATGCATAGCTGCGCAGTGTGTTGGCGCGTTCGGCTGCATGCAGAAACTCGTCAACGCGGTTCATTCTTGTAAGTGCCCTAAATCAGCCAAAGTTTGTAGAAACCCATCTTACGATTGCAATACGAGCTTACGGGGCGCTGAAAACTCATACGGATTGAGTTTGGGTGATATCCACCACGCACTGTGCCAGCCCTTTCTCTAGGATCTCGCGCGGTAAGTTTTTGCCAATAAACACAATCTTCGATGCACGCACTTCATCGTCTTTCCACGCACTGCCCATCTCCGAGCCCATCAGCATGTGAACGCCTTGAAACACTATGCGTTGGTCTGTACCATGGATGTTCAAGATGCCTTTGTAGCGCATCATTTGTGCGCCATAGACTTGAACGATGCCGCCCAGGAAATCTTCCATGCGCTCCAGGTCTAACGGGCGCTGTTCGCGGAATACGAATGAGCTGACATCGTCATCGTGTTCGTGCGATACATCGCTCAGAAAATCGGGCTCAATTTCCAAAATCGCGTTCAGATTGAAGCCACGGATATCCAGCAAGTCATCGATTGCAGCCACCCCGTGGCGGGCTTCGCTGATTCTTGCGCGCGGGTTCATCCGGGCCAGGCGCTGGCGCAACTTCAGCAGAGCTTCATGCTCCACCAAGTCGGTCTTGGTCAGCAAAATTCGGTCTGCGAAACCCACCTGCTCCTGGGCTTCATGGTGCTCGTCCAATTGTGCGGGGGCATGCTTGGCGTCCACCAGCGTGACGATGGCGTCCAGCAAATAGCGCTGGCCAATGTCTTCGTCCACAAAGAAGGTTTGCGCCACGGGTGCAGGGTCTGCCAGGCCCGTGGTCTCAATCACCACGCGGCTGAAGTGCAGCGTGCCCGCGTCCTTCTTGGCGACTAGCTCACCCAAAATACGCACCAGGTCGCCTCGCACGGTGCAACATATGCAGCCGTTGTTCATTTCGATGATCTGTTCATCGCGGTCTTGCACCAGTAGTTCGTTGTCGATGCCCGCTTCGCCGAATTCGTTTTCAATCACCGCGATGCGGTGGCCATGGGGCTGCTTGAGGATGTAGTTGAGTAGCGTGGTTTTGCCGCTGCCCAGGAAGCCGGTGAGGATGGTGACGGGAATAAGGCTCATAGGTACTTTCAAGGTTAGCTGCAGGCTTGCGCCATGCGTTGCAGATCTGCGGCTTCCACCGCGCCAGTTTGGGTATCACAAATGCGTGCGCTACGCAGAGCGACGGTAAAGGGCATGCCGCCGCTGCGGTTGCCTGCGCTTCGCATCAGCGCTGCCACATTGCCGCCCGGCCGCAGCACGGGCAGGGTCAAGCCGTGCCGCTGTACAAATTCGCGGGCAATGGCCAGGCTGTCGGTGCTGACCAGTAGCACCGTCCAGTGCGGGTTATCTCTGGCGAAGGCTTGCAGGCGGGGTAGCTCGGCCACGCAGGGCGGGCAGTCGCGGCCCCAGAAGTTGACCAACACCGGCCCGGTTATGCCAGAGGCTTGCACAAAGCGGCTGCCGTCCAGGCTGGGGAGCGTGAAGTCCCACGCCTGGCCCACCGTGGCCGCTATGGCGGGTGTTGCGGGTGCAACCGGTTTTGCAGCGTGGGGGCCGTCGTGGGCCAGCGTTGTCAAGACGCAGCAAGCCAGCGCTGCCGCAGTGAAGGCGTGCCGCATCAGAAACTCAGCTTCACACCGGCGTACACATAGCGACCCCGATTGGGGCCCCACAGGTGCACCACGTCCGGTGCGCCATCGCCAACCACAAACAAAAAGCTCTCTTTGTCCGTTTGCTTGTAATCCAGCGCGTTGTCGATACCGGCATAAAACGCAAACTTCTTGCTGGTGGCATATTCGGCCCGCATGTCCAGCGTTACAAAGTTCGGGCTGGTATCGCTCTTGGGGGTGCCGTCTAGGTTGAAACGGTTTTGTTGGCCAGTTCCGTCGTCATGGAATTTGCGCAAGTCCATCGGCCCGGTCCACACCAGTTTGGCGCTCAGGTCCAAGCCATTTTGTTCATAGTCAAAACCGAAGTAGGCTTTGGCTTTGGGCCGTGCAAACACCAGCGTTCCTGCGGGAAAGCGGTAGTCAAACACTTCGGCGGCGGCCATCACGGTCAGCGCAGGGGTCAGCAGGTAGGACAGGTTCACGTCCAGACCCTGCACGGTGACCGCGTCTTTGGCGCTGGTGAACAGGGTGATCGGGTCCCCCGTGACCGGATCTGTACCACCGGGGTTCAGGATGGCGAAGTTCTTGATGCTGTTGTAGTTGTAGGAACTGGTCACCGCCAGCCGGTCGCCCGCGTAACTGAGCGCATAGCTCAGGTTGGAGGATACCTCGGGGTCTTTGATCTGACGGTCAATGCGGATGGTGTCCAGAATGCCGTGGTCTTGCTCAAAGAAGCTGGTCGGTGCGCGAAAGCCGGTGCCCAGGCTCAGGCGGCTTGATACCTGTGGCGTGTGGTGGTAGAGCGCATTGAAGCGCGGCGAGGTGATACCGCCAAACACGTTGTGCTGGTCATGGCGGATGGAGCCGTTCACCTCCAGCGTGTCGTTGAAGAAGCTGCGGTAGGCCTGCACAAACACGGCGGGTACTTGGTAGGTGTAGTCGTCAATGCCGATGACGGCGCTACCGCCCGCAGTGACACCCCGGCTGTTCAAATCCTCAAAGCGGTAGTTGGCACCGGTCGTTACCGTCCAGTCGCCCACCGGCATTTGCCAGCTCGCTTCGGCGTAGTACTGGTTTTGCCTGCCCACGTAGGTGGCTAGCTCGTAAAAGCTGTCTTGCTTGTGCTCTGCGGCACCCACGGCTACGCGTAGCTTGCTGTCGCCAAAACGCTTTTCGGCAGTCGATAAAAACTGCACCCGGTCCGTGAAAATAATTTCAGAGAAGCCACCACGCCCGTCGCTGTAAGGAACGATGCTGCCGTCGGCCGGGTTGATCCAGCCACTGGTGTCGGGCGAAGCTTTTACGCCCCGGCTCCAGTTAAAGGGGTTGCCTGTGTTGCTGGCCTTGATAGCGGCGTAGTCGTCGCCCAGTGCGCCACCACCGCGTTTCTCGTTCACCACATCCAAGCGGCCTTTGACCTTGAAGCCACCAGCATCGTCGACAAAGAAACCCACGCCACCCAGCTTGCGCTCGAAGCCCGAGTATTCGCTCACGCCATTGCCGTCGGCATCCACCGAGTCGTGTTTGTTGTAGTTCAGGGTGGCGGTGATGGCACCGCCCTGCAGAGTCTGCGCCACATAGGCGTCGGCTTGGCGCGAGCCATACTGGCCAAGCTGCAAGCGCACGCGGTTTTCACTCTCCAGGGGGCGTTTGGTCACGATGTTGACCGTGCCCGCCAGCGCCTCGGGCGCTATCAGGCTGGCACCCGCGCCACGGGCCACGTCAATGCGCTCCAGGCCGTACACGCTGACACTGTCCAACCCATAGGCGGATGACACGGAAGAGAAGATGGGCACGCCGTCAATCAGCAGTGTGGTGTAGCGCCCGGGCAGGTTGTTCAGCAACACATTGCGCACATTGCAGATCGAGCATTCCAGCTGCACGGCAATGCCGGGGTTCTTGTCCAGTGCTTCGTTGATGTTGGTCGCACCGCTGCGCTCAATGGCTTTGTCGCTGATGGTCTCGGTTTTGACCAATTCATCGCGCAGAGCACCGGGGCGCATGGTGCCCTGGTTGCTTTTACCGGCGATGGTTACGGCGGGCAGCGCGGTCGCTTGATCAGTCGGTGGCTTGGCAGGTGTCGTCTGGGCGAGGGCGGGAAGGCTTGCGGCCAACAACAAAGGCCATGGTGTTTTATACAACATCGATATCTTTCTTTTGGAAGGGTAATTCAGGTAAAAAAGTCGCTTACAGCGCGTAGGTATTGCGGGAGAAGCTACCAAATAAATAGCAATTTCACGCAGTACGATTAGGCCAACTCGACTTCTTCCGTGCGCTCCCAAGAAGGAAACGGGTCAGGCAAGCCCGCCCAGCCCTTCATGCCCTTTCGGCTCTCGGTAAAGTTTAGGTGCGCGGCTTTCCAGGCCTGCTCAATGGCGGTGCGGTCCATCGTGGTGCCGATGAAGACCACCTCGTTGATACGGTCGCCATACGGCTCTTTCCAGTTCTTCTCAATGCCCGCGCGTTGAGCTGTGCCCTTGGCAGGCCAGCGCTCGCGCGGCACCGCCGCCCACCACTGACCGACGGGCTCATGCGTGGCAACATTTCCCGCACGCGAGTAGCTCACCACCCAGTTGGGGCGGCTAGCCAGCCAGACATAGCCTTTTGCGCGCAGCAGCCCTGGAAAGCTTGCTTCCATGAACTCAGAGAAGCGCTTGGGGTGCAGCGGGTCGTGACTGCGCAGCACAAAGCTGCTGATGCCGTATTCCTCGGTTTCAGGCGTGTGCTTGCCTTCCAGCTCGCGCGCCCAGCCGGGCATGGCGCTGGCACGCTCCAGGTCAAACTTGCCGGTTCCCAAAATGCTCTTGAGTGGCACGTGGCCGTGGTCTGCGTAAACAATCTCGGCCGTCGGGTTCAGCGCCATCACCACAGCGGCTACCTCGGCACGCTGCTTCAGGTCCACTAGGTCAATCTTGTTGACCACCACCACGTCGGCAAACTCAATTTGCTCCATCAAGAGCGTGGCCAGGCTACGGTTGTCGTCTTCGCCCGCCGTCTCACCGCGCTGCGCCAGCAGGTCTTTGCTGGTGTAGTCGCGCAGCAGGTTGAAGGCATCCACCACGGTGACCATGGTGTCAATGCGGGCAACGTGGTTTAGCGAGTCGCCGTTTTCGTCCTCAAAGTCGAAGGTGGAGGCCACAGGCAAGGGCTCGCCAATGCCGGTGGATTCGATCAGCAGGTAGTCAAAGCGGCCTTCTTCAGCGAGTTTTTTCACCTCCAGCAGCAGGTCTTCGCGCAGAGTGCAGCAAATGCAGCCGTTGCTCATCTCCACCATTTTTTCTTCGGTGCGCGACAGGGCGGCACCGGCGTTGGTGGCGCTTTTGTCCACCAGCGAGGCGTCAATATTGACCTCGCTCATGTCATTGACGATGACCGCCACGCGCAGGCCTTCGCGGTTGGCCAAAATGTGGTTGAGCAGTGTGGTTTTACCCGCGCCCAAGAAGCCGGAGAGCACGGTGACGGGGAGTCGCTTGTCTGTAGACATAAGGTTCCTTCAAGTTATGCGGATGAATAGGCGTAGCGCTTCAATCGGGATCAAGATTGACGCTGCGCATGACAATGCCGCCGGGCTGTCCGCCCAGCTTGATTTCGTCAAGAGTCTTCAAGTCTTTGCCGCGCAGAAAGTGCAGCAGCCCCGAGCGTGGGTCTACCAGCGCTATGCGGTCTGAGGCTACTGCCAGGCGCGGGCTTGGTGGACTGTTACCGGTGGTCTCCGGTGGTGACCACTCGGGCAGAACCGCCCTACGCCCCAGGACTTTGCCGGTCTTTGTATCGATAGCCAGCAGTTCCCCGGATCTCACCAGAGCGTAGGCTACCGAAGGGCTGTCCGGGTCCCATTGGAAGTCAAGCAGCGCTGCTGGCAGTGGCACCAAGGTTTGACTGCGTTGCTCTACGTCAATCAGCAGCAGCGCTTCTTTCCCAAAATTACCAACCCAGCGAGGATTTTTGGGCGTTGAAATTAGCGTGCGGACCATGCCCTTGTCAGTGTCGAGCCGGTAGGGGATAAGTTCAAAAGTGTTGCGCTTGTCGTCGTACAGCAGCAGACCATTTTTGCAACCAAAGAGGTACATCGGATGGTGTTGGCCATCGCCATGTTGGGCCTCGCACACCGGACTGGCCATCTGCACGCTGCCGTTGCTATCCACGACCTGCATTCCATCCGGAAGAGAGCCTTCTGCTGCGGGGCGCGAGACGAGCAGGCGCTCGCCAGGCAGCGGTATGCCAATGCCGTGGTGTGCGCGGGCGGTGGCGTGCAAAACTGCGAGCGCGTGGCTGCGTAGCGTGCCGTCGCCGTCAAAAAATACAGCGACACGGCCTGCACCAACGTTGGCGTGCGAGGGTCGTGGGCCATTGAGCAACGTGGCGCTCAGTTTTGGTTTTGCGGTGACCCAGTGGTTGTGGTCGCCGTGGTCTTCCTCTTTGAGTCCCAGATGCAGGGTCCGCACGTCACCCGTTGCGCTCTCGATCACCGTGAATTCCATACTTCCTGCGGCAGGGTGCAGTCGGGCAGCCGCGCCTGTCTTGAAGACACCCACTTCCTCCCGCTCGCCCAGATCCCACACCCGGATGACTTTCTCTTGTGCATCGGCAATAGCGGCGCGCCAGATGCGGGCTTCGTCTTGGGGCATAGCGGCTGCAGGCAGCGAGGCCACCAGTAAGGCAGCTGCTATGGGCAACGTCCGGAAGGATCTACGGATAATGGTTTGCATTTTCAGATCTGATGGAAACAGGTATTCAGGCTGTGGATAGCGCGGAGGCAGCTACTGAAGTAATAGCAAATTCCGTTGTGGAGTTCAGTTCAGCTTCATGCCCGCCGCCAACTGGGTGACGTTGTGACGCATCATTTGCAGGTAGGTGGCACCGGGCTGGCCGGGGGCCGACAAGGCATCCGCATACAGTTTGGCGCCGACCTTGGCCCCCGCGTCTTGGCTGAGTTGGGCGACCAGCTTGGGGCTACTCATGTTTTCAACAAACACCGCCCGGATTTTTTCGCGCTTGATTTGGGAAATGAGCTGGGCTACTTGTTTGGCGCTGGGCTCTACGTCGGTATTCATGCCCTGAGGCGCCAGAAAAGTGATCTGGTAGCGATCGGCAAAGTAGCCAAACGCATCGTGGGAAGTGATCACCTTGCGCTGCGCGACGGGGATGCTTGCAAACTGCGCTTCGGCCCAGCTATCCAGGGCTTGCAGTTCTTTCACATACGCCTCGGCATTACTTTGGTAGCTGACTTTGCCGCTGGGGTCCAGCTTGGACAAGCCCGCAGCAATATTGCCTACATACAGCACCACGTTGGCCGGGTTTTGCCAGGCATGTGGATCATGCGGGCGCGCCTTGACGCCCTGGGATGTGACCACCAACGCTCCCTTGTAGCCCGCAGACTTGGCCAGTTTGCTCGCCCAGGGCTCAAAGTCCAGGCCGTTCGTCACCAGCATTTGGCTGCCCAGCAGCGTTTTAGCGTCGGAGGGCTTGGGCTCAAAGGTGTGGGCATCTTGGTCAGGCCCCACCAAAGTGTTGACCCGCACACGCTCGCCCCCCACAGCGCGGACTAGGTCGCCCAAGATGCTGAAACTGGCGGTGACCTGGATGGTGTCAGCGGCGTGGGCCGCCTGTGCCCACAACGCCAGTGAGGCGGTAATAGCAAGTACAAAGCGACGGGGCAGCGATGCGGATGTGAATGCGCGGAAGTTGGGCATGGCAAGGTCCAAGAGTAAAAAACTGTTCAGGCCACCCGGTGCGCAGCGGCCCAGCGGCGTGGCAACCAGCCGCCAGGGGCCAGTAGCAGCGATGTGAAGTACAAAGCCCCGGCGCAGCCAATGATGGTGGGGCCCGAGGGCGTATCCAGGTGGTAAGACAGCAGCAGCCCTGCCACACCCGCCGCAGCGGCTTGGGCACTGGCGTTGATCAATTGCGCGGGCAAGGTGTCGTGCCACAAGCGGGCGCTCACAGCGGGCAACATCATCAGACCCACTGCCATCAGCGTGCCCAGGGTCTGAAAGCCCGCCACCAGGTTCACCACGACCAGCATTAAGAAGACCTGCTGCCACACCCATGAGCCCCAGGAGCCCGAAGTCCCCCCGCCACTGGCACCTCGGCTGGCATTGATGAGTACGGGGTCAAAGCTCTCTAGCACCAGGCCGCGGTACAGGCAGGCCAGCGCCAGCACACTGGCCGTAGCCACCCCCGCTACCAGCAGCAGCCCAGCGTTATCTACCCCCAAGGCGCTGCCAAACAAAATGTGCAGCAAGTCAAGCTGCGTGCCGTGACCTGATATCAGGCTCACGCCCAATGCCAGGGCCACCAGATAAACGGCAGCCAGGCTGGCGTCTTCTTTCAAGGTGGTGAAGCGGCTGACTACACCGGCAATGGCTGCCACCAGCAAACCCGCGACCACACCGCCCACTGCCATGGCGGGCAGCGACAGGCCAAACAGCATAAAACCCACCGCCACGCCCGGCAGCACAGCATGGCTTAGCGCATCGCCCAGCAGGCTCATGCGTCGCAGCGTTAAAAAGACGCCCAAAGGCGCGGCGCTGATAGACAGGGCCAGCGTGGCCACCAGCGCGCGGCGCATGAAGGCAAATTCGGCAAACGGGCCGACAGTCCAATCCCAGGCCAGGGTCCAGGCAGCGCTCACCGGTCCACCTCGCACATCTCAGCCGTCTCGTCCCAGGCTTCGGCCATGGCGCGAGCGCGTTGCAGGTGGGGTTCGGTCAGCACATCGGCGGTGGCGCCCCAGCCTACCAGCTCGCGGGCCAGCAGCAGGGTTTGCGGAAAGTGCTGGCGTACCTGCGCGTCGTCATGCAGCACCGCAATCACGGTGCGGCTTTGTTGGTGCCACTGCTGCACTAAGCCTAAAAGCTGGGCGGTAGTTTTAGAGTCCACTGCATTAAAAGGCTCGTCCAGCAAGATCAGTTGGGCGTCTTGCACCAGTAAGCGAGCAAACAGCACGCGCTGCAGTTGCCCGCTGGACAACGTGCCTACCGGCCTGCGCTCAAAGCCTTGCAACCCTACCGCTGCCAGCGCCACGTCTACCCGCACCAGCAGGGCAGGCGTTACGTTGCCAAATGCGCCGGTGTGGCTCCAAAGACCCAGCAACACGCAGTCACGCACATCCATCGGAAAATTACGGTCTATCTCATTCTGCTGGGGCAGGTAGGCGATGTGTGCACGAGGCACTTGCACATGCAGTGCGCCGCCGGCCTGACCGCCCTCTATAGGCAGCAAACCTACGATGCTTTTGAGCAAGGTGCTTTTACCCGCGCCATTCGGCCCCACCACGGCCGTGAGTGAGCCGTGCGCAAATTGTCCGCTGATGTGGTGCAGTGCCGGGTGCTGGCGGTAGCTCACGGTGAGGTTGTGCAAAGCAATAGCCGGGATATCGACAGGAAACGCAGCATTCATAGCGGCACGACTTCTACCGTGGCCCACAGCACCGCCAGCCACAGCAAGCCCAGCATAGGCAGTACGGCAAGTACGCGCAGCCAAGCGGGCCAGGCCAACACGCTGCGGGGCACTGCTGGCGGTGACTGCGGGGTTTGCCTCGTCTGATTTGGGGATTCGGAGGGCATAGGTGTTTCGTTTGGGTAAAGCTACTTGCCCGTGCGAAAATTGCAGCAATAATGCAACCGGGTTGCGGTTAAGTTTAACGCAACTAGATTGCATTTGTAAGAATAATGCAATTGAGTTGCAATTAAAAGGTGTTCTATGGCCTCTGTACTTGCTTCTGTGCCTCCTGGTTTGGGGGCTGCTGACCCGATTGATGCGCTTTTGTCGGCCCACGGGCTGCGCCGCACGGCTGCCGCCCGTAGGGTCCTTGGCTGGCTGCTGGCCCACCCTGAAACCAGCTACACCCATGCCCAGTTGCAGGTGGCCCTGACCGATGACAGCCTGAACGAAGCCAACGGGAACGCCGAGCCCGTCACCCTGGACCGCGTCACCCTCTACCGACTGATTGATCGCTTAACCCAGGTGGGCCTGCTGCTGTGCCGGGTAGACAGCCAACGCGTACGCCGCTACCAGGCCATGCCCGCCAGCGTGCATGCCGCGCCACACTTTGAATGCCAAAGCTGCCACCGCGATAGCCCACTGGCCGGAGCCTTGCGCGCCAATGCCGAGGATCTGGAAAAAGCCGCCGAAATGGCCATGGCCGCCCTGCGCGCCCTGGGCTACCAAGACATGCACCTGGACTTTGCAGTGCGCGGCGTTTGCGTGGACTGCGCGACGGTGAGCCCCGCATGATCCGCACCCAAGCCCTGCAATACCACTACCCTGGCGGGCAGCGTCTGGCGTTTCCGGATGTTGACGTTCCCCAGGGCGGCGTGCTGCTGCTCAGCGGGCCATCAGGTTGCGGAAAGTCCACGTGGCTGTCGTTAGTGGCGGCCTTGGTGCCGCCCAGCGCCGGTCATTTAACGGTGGCCGACCAGGCTCTGGGGGCGCTTAAAAACGCTGCGGCCGACGCCTGGCGGGCACGCACCGTGGGCTTCTTGCCGCAGAAGCTGCACCTAAGTGCTGCGCTGACCGTGCAGCAAAACCTGGCCTTGGCCTACTGGGCGGCGGGTCTGCCGGAAGACGCATCTGCCATGCACGCGGTGCTTGACCAACTGGGCGTTCTGGCTTTGGCCGCGCGCAAACCGGCGCAGTTGTCGGGCGGCCAGGCGCAGCGCGTGGCGCTGGCCCGGGCGGTGCTGCTACGCCCGCGTGTGCTGCTGGCCGACGAGCCCACCGCCAGCCTGGACGACGTGGCCGCGGCTGACGCCATCGATTTGCTCTTGGCCACTGCCCAGCGCCAGTCCGCGACGCTGGTGATTGCCACCCACGACGGGCGCGTGGGGCAGCGTATCGCGGCCCATCACCAAGTGCCATTGGGGCTGCAGCGCTTGCAGTTAGTGCGGGGGAAGCTATCAATTTCAGAGCAAATGACCGCAAGCCCAACCGCAGCCGCACTCGGCATATCGGCCACATCCACGGGCGCCGCGCCATGACCACTCTCGCACTGGCATGGCGCTACCTGTGGTCCAGGCCTTTGGGCGCAGCGCTGAATGTGCTGCTGCTCAGCCTGGGCTTGGCCTCCATCACGTTTCTGATGCTGATCGGCTTTCAACTGGCCAAGGCTTTTGACCGGGACCTGGCCGGCATCGACGTGGTCGTGGGTGCCAAGGGCAGCCCCATGCAGCTGATCCTCTCGGGCGTGCTGCACATCGACGTGCCGCCGGGCAATGTGCCGCTCAAAGCCGTGAAAGAACTGACCAAAAACCCACTGGTGGCCAGCATCATTCCCTTAAGCCTGGGCGACAACTTTGCCGGCTACCGCATCGTTGGCACCACACACGCCTACTTAGACCACTACGACGCCAAGCTCGCTCAGGGGCAGGTGTGGACCGCGCCCATGCAGGTCGTGCTGGGTGCCACCTCAGCGCGCAAGCTGGCTTTGGGCTTGGGCCAGACCTTTGTGGGTTCGCACGGTTTGGGGGCGGGTGGCCATACCCATGGCGACAACCCCTACACCGTGGTCGGCATCTTGTCCCTCACGGGTAGTGTGCTGGACCGGCTAATCCTGACCGACAGCGCCTCGGTCTGGAAAGTGCATGAGGACTACACCGCGGTCGATGCGGACGACCGCAAGGTGATGGAAGAAGAACGCGAAGTCACCATGGCCATCGTGAAGTACAAAACGCCCATGGCCGCTTTGAGCTTTCCGCGCTACGTGAACACCAGCACCGAGATGCAGGCCGCTGCCCCCGCACTGGAGATCAGCCGCCTGCTCAATATGCTGGGCCTGGGCACCGATGTGCTGCGCGCCTTTGCCGGCGTGTTGTTGTTAACAGCGGGACTGAGCGTCTTCATCGCACTATGGAGCGCTGTGCGCGAGCGCCAGTCAGACTTGGCTCTGCTACGCATGCTGGGCGCGCCGCCTCGCAAAGTGGCCGCTTTGTTGTTGTGTGAGGCGGTCTGGCTGGGCTTGGTGGCCTCGGCATTGGGTTTGCTGTTGGGACAAGGCTTCGCACTAGCCCTCTCATGGTTTTTGCAGTTCGATAACTCTTTGCTGATCGGTGGCATGGCCTGGCCGATCGAGCTCCTGGTCGTCCCTTGCTTGGCGCTGGGAGTGTCCCTGGTGTCTGCCCTGCTACCGACCTTGGCCGCCTACCGCGTCAGTGTTCTTTCCCTACTGCAATCCCGTTAGTCCCTACCCATCTCTTGGAGAATTTATGAAAAAACCCCTTCTAGCCCTGATATTAATTGCGCAAGCAGCTACGTTTTCTATAGCAGCTGAGACCGACAAGGAAACCAAGGAAGACATTGTCAAGCATCGCGCCATAGCCGCAGCCCATGAGGCAGCTGCCAAATGCCTTGAATCCGGCAAGAAAGAAGATGTCTGCAACAAAGAGCTGGCTGCGGCTTGTAAAGGCATCGCCATTGGCAAGTTTTGCGGCATGAAACACGAGCACTGAGTCGCAGCATGACACGAGCCAAAACTGCCCGACTGCGGCTGGCGCGCTCGGCTGTTCTGGTCATTGGATGCATGACCATTAGCGCTCTGGCCCAGCTCAGCCGCCCCATTGCAGGAGGCTTGCCAGTGGGCAATGGAGCTGGTGTACACAGCCCTAACAGTCCTTTTGCACCTATTGAGCAGCGCGCAGGTGTGCTGCCCTGGTCAATGTTGACGGCGGTGAAGACGAAAGTTCAAAAAAACCGATTGATGCCGGTGTTTCCTGCAGAAGTGCAGGCTCTCAACAAGCAAAGCCAGCGTATTCAAGGTTTTATGATGCCGCTGGAGCCGGGTGAGCGAAACACCTTTTTTTTGCTAAGTGCCGTGCCGCCTTAGCAAAGATAGTGACGCATCACCGTTCCCAGGTTGCCCCTGCCGATGCTGTACTAACGGCCAACGAATCACCCCCGGCAATCTCGCCAGATTCACAGGCCATATCAACATGCAGTCCTATCGCATCGGAGTTCATTGCACTGAGCACCACCGTCAACACCCGGATCAGCATGCTTGCGCCGGTCTGGCGCTGCCATTGGTGCCAATTACCCCGTCCAACACTGGTTCGCCAAGGCTTCCTTCGCCACAGCAGGTGGGTGCGTAATGGTTGTTACCCCTGAACTATGCGCCCAGATTCTGCGTATGTACCTTGCCGACCAATGGCGTATAGGCACCATCGCATAGTGCTGAAAGACTGATTTGCCTAGGAAATCAGCACAATTTCTTCAGGGGCGGCCATCGAGTCTGTAGTGTTGGTTTCTTAGGTTTTTGTAACTTGCATCGCCAGTGCGGCCATCAATAGCCCTATTGCTGCAACCCAGGAGCCGACAACACGCCGTGCAATAGGCAACACTGACTGCAGCTTGCGCACGCGATCAAGATCCGGCAATGTGTAAAGAGCGCTACTCAAAAGTCCAGCTTGTGCGATGGAAACCCCAGCTGCCCGCGCCAGACTCGGAGGGTCCAGGTCGGCGGCTAAGCCACTGGCAAATCCGCAGGCTATTCCCATGAGAATTGCAGCAGTGTTGGAGGGTTTCAGCGCCGCCACAGCAGTAAGACCCACCAAGGCTGTGACGATGGGTGCGACATACGCCGGGCCGCTGCCCGCCAAAAAAGACGACAGACCTGCAGAAACAGCGGCGGCAATCACGATGGCAGACACTCTCTCTTCTTCGACCACATAGACCACAGCCACCAAGCCGACAAGGCAGGCCAAAGAAATGGGTGAGGACAAAAAGTGGGCAAGACCACTTAATATGCCCTGGCCACCCCCTAGTTCACCGTGTGCCCAAGCCGCGGTACTACACAGTATGGCAATGGCTGCAATGATTGGGCGTTTCATGGGTTTGAACCTTTGCGCACAAGGTACATCGCTTAAGACATACCTGGCATGCCTGCCAGAATCCACGCCCCGGCCAGCGCGATCAAGGCGCCACAAAGGCGCAATCCCTGGGGGCCTTTTGGCAGACCTTTGAATGCTCCGATCCCAATGCCTGCCAAATGCAGCGCCCCGGTGCACAACACAAATCCAGCCACATAAGCAGCCGGTGACGCGGCGCTGGGAAGCTCTGCGCCATGTGCATAGCCGTGAAATACACCAAATACTGCCACGATGGCTACCGCGACACCCACTGGCGCACGCCAAGCCGCCGCGATTGCCAGGCCCAGTGCGATGACCGAGGTGGCAATGCCGGTCTCGATGAACGGTACTGACACTCCGGTAATACCCAAGATCCCTCCGACGACCATCAGCATAGGAAATGCCACCGGCAATACCCAGATCAAGGGCCTTCCCAAAGTCGCTCCCCAAATCCCAACTGCAACCATGGCCAGCAAATGGTCAAACCCGGTGACCGGGTGCAACACTCCCGCAAGAAAACCATTGGCTCCCTCTTCGCCAGAGTGTGCGTACGCCGCCGAAGCAAGACTCATGAGTACTATCGTGACGCATAGTTTGGTTGCAGTCCAGCGATAGCTATCTGCGCCGGTCCTGAAAAGTGGGGGTTGCAAGGCGGAGCCTGGCTTTGTGTTGTCGGAAGAATGTTCCATGTAAGTCTTTCAAATCTTTGCGTTTAAGTACAGAGTTTTCGAACTGCGAGTGGTGAATCAAAAGGGTCGCAGCACAGATCGAGTTGCCACATCAAAAATGCGTCGTCAGCGTCAGGCGCAGGCTGCGCGGCTCCACCGGGTGAAAGTGGCGGTCGGCCACGCCCTCGGGTGGTTCGCCCTTCAGGCGTGATGCGTAGTAGTAGTCAATATCGCTGGCCTTACTGTCAAAGACGTTGAACACATCCAGTGCCAGCTTGGTTTTGCGGTTGAGTTGGTAGCCCACTCGCACATAGGCCAGTGTCGTCCCATCCGAGCGCTGGCTGTTGTCCTCGATCAAAGGGCGCGGGCCAAAGTAGCGCAACTGAAACTGGCCCGACCATGGACCTCGGTCGCTGATGACCGCGCCCAGTGACACCACGGTTTCCACTGAGCCTGGTACGTAGCGTCCGGCATTGGGTGCATCGCCCTGTGGGGAGTCAAATTCTGCGCGCGAAACTGCAATGTCGGCATCTAACAGCAGCCACGGCGTGGCGCGGTAGTGGTTGTTGAACTCCAGGCCCCAGCGGCGGCTGGCCCCACTGGCCCCTGTGTTGCCTGCGTCCCCAGAGAAGACCAGCTCCGAGCCGATATTGAGCTGCCACAGCGCCAAAGAACTTTGCAGACCCGCAATAGCCTCGGTTCGCAGGCCCAGTTCGCTGCCGGTGGTGCGTACCAGAGCTGGTGCCGGGTCTATCGGCGTGCCTTCCTTGGGCGCAATTCGGGCGATCACGCCACGCGCATCGTTACTATGGAAACCGCTACCCAGGTTCACAAAGTATTCGGTCTTGTTCCACGGCCCCAGAATGAATGACAGCTTGGGACTGGTGAGGTCGGCGGTGTGCTGACCTGCGTTGCCTGCAATTGAACTACGTACATCGACCGCCATGCGGTCATATCGTGCGCCCAGCAAGGTGCGGAATGTAGGCGTCCAGGCGGTGGAGTTCTCGGCGTACAGGCCCAACAGGCTTTGCTGCACCTGGCTTTCTTGAACGGTGGCCACGCGTCGGCCGCCCAAGCCTTGGTACAAGCCTACAGGGTCCAGCCAGTCCATGCGCAGGCTGGTGCCGATGGTAGTGGTGCTGTCGTATCCGCCAAACGGGGTTGCAAATGACTGGCTGGCAGCGCCACCTAGCACTTGGCGGCTCTCAGCCTGTATGAATTGATCCGCATTGAGCGGTTCGGGGTTATCCAGGTTGTAAGTGAAGTTGGACACCAAACTTAACTTGGATGCAATTGCATAAGCGTTGGCTTTGAAAAGCCCGGCGTCCGACTTGCGCTCGGTCTGAAAGGACAGGCTGGTGCGCTCAGTGCTGCCCCCGTCAGTTGGGTCCAACGCGCCAAAGCGGCCCACCAGGCCCTGGTCTACCGCGCGCTGTGGAATCTGGTCGGTGGAATGCCACGCTGCAGAGTAAGCCATGGCAGTCACGCTGGTGCGGCTTATATCGCTGGCGGTGCTGTAGCGCAGCACGCCGTTTGCGCGGTGAAATCGCTCGGGCTCCTCCCACGGGCCGTTGTTGTGGGCAGCCTCCAGGGCATAGAGCAGCTTGCCGTTTTGCCATGGCACGGATTGGGTGAGTAGCGCGCGGCCATAACTGTTGGCACCCAGCGTGAGCGATGCAATGCCCTGTGGCAAGGTATCAAAGAGTCCCAGGCGCGCCACCCCGGCCGAGCTGAAGTCGCCCTCATCGGCAAAGTAGGGCCCCTTTTTGTAGCTGATCCGGTTCACCAGCTCGGGTATGAGCCAGTTCAGGTCGCTGTAGCCATGGCCATGGGCATGTGTGGGCATGTTTACTGGCATGCCGTCCACGTAAGTGGCGAAGTCGGTACCGTGGTCCAAGTTGAAGCCACGCAGAAAGTATTGGTTGGCCTTGCCGTCGCCACTGTGCTGGGTGACGATGACACCGGGCACAAACTCCAGCACCTCGGCTGGGCGCAGTGTGGGTCGGTTCTCAATCAGCTTGGCGGTCACGACACCCTGGCTGGCCGCGTCCGAGGTGCGAATGGCGTTGTCATAGGTGCCCTGAATTGTGACCGGGGCGAGTTCCTGAGCGCCTGCTGGCAACAGCGTGCTAGCCAAGCACAGCAGGGAGGCCCCCGAGATGGCAGTTCGGGTGGGGCGGCGGGGGTGGGGAAGACGGGGAGTTTTCACAAAGAAATCCTGAATGAGGTTGGGGAGCGCGCGAGAACGCGACAAAGCGCCGATACGGCAACGCGGCATAGCGGCAATAGCAGGCCGCGCCGGGTTCAATTAACAAGAAATGGGTGCCGTGGCGGGGCGCAACAGCGCCGCCAGGCGGGTACCGCTTAGGCGGCCGGCGGGCGCAGCAGTGGCGCTACCTTCATGGAGGCAAAGCGAACTCCACCCTGGACCGGCCAAGAGCCATTGCGGCCCGTGGTAGTCGTTAAAACTAAGCCTTGGCTGGGACTTGCAAGCATCGGTAGCAGTACGGCTGCGCCAACGCTACCCGTGTCTGCCGCTTCGGCTGCTCCGTCCAGCGCAATCACACTGCCGTCGCCCAGCGTATGGTGGTGGCGCTCAAGTGTGTCGTGATGGTGGCTTTCATCGTGGCCGTTATCGCGCTTGGCACTGGCTGCCCACAGCGTAGGGGCGGATGTCATGCGCACTTGTAATTGGCCGTGGCCAAACACTAGCTGTTGCTGCCTGCGGCTCAGCCAGTGGCTGGCCAAGTCAGATGCAGCGGCGCTGATGGGGGCGGTGATTGTGGACGCGCTGCGCAACTCGGCATCCGCATGCTGGTGCCAAGACCCCAGCGCCTGCTGTCGCGCAACGCTGAAGCTCATCAGCACCACGGCCAGCAACAGCAGCCATACTAGGCTGCGCGTGCTGATAGCCTGCACTGTGTGTCGTTGGGTCATTACCACCAACTGTATACGCAAAGAAAGCTAGGTTGGATTCACAGTTGAACTTCACGAAAGCAACATTATGAAATGAGACACTGGATGGACGCTCCCGGTTTGCTGAGCTTTCAATCCTTTCTGACTCGACAGCGCTAGGCTCAAGATGGACGGAACTGCGAGGTGGCAGGTTTTACTGATACGAATCGAACCAACGGGCCATGTAGGCAGACAAAGAGGCATAGTTGTTAATGGTGGTGCACTGACGAGGTTGCCTAAATCCTCACTGGTTTCAGGAACGGGCGATGCCGACTCATGGATAATCGCGCCCATGCAAATTCTGCGCAACTTCACCTTTCTCGCCCGCTTCGTGCTGGCGTGTATGGTGTTGTCGCTCGGTGTGGCGGTGGCTTCGCCCATCGTTAAACCGCAGAACGTGCTGCTGGTATGTACTGGTGCCGGCGTTATGAAGGTGTTGGTCACGGCCGATGACGGTAGTACGTCGGAATCGGGCAGCACCACGATGGATTGCCCCTTGTGCGTGGCCGCCGGCGCGCCGCCGCCGGTGGGCACCGTCAAGGCGGAGCCAGTGCAGCCCTTGGCCTACGCCCTGCAAAGCATCCCCAGCGCGCACATTGCTGCGCGCACCGCTGCGCCGCTGCCGGCGCGCGGGCCTCCTACTCTCTGAACTATCAAATTCATAGCTGCTCCCGCACATTCCATGCGGGCTGCAGCCTGTTTTATTGGGCGGATTCAAGTACAAAGTGCAACGGAATGCAGTGTAAGTGGTCTCACAGGTAGGTTGTAGAACACCTCATGCGGTGTGCGATAACCCAGGCATTTTCGAGGCCGGTGATTGAGCAGGTACACCGCTTCATCGACCTGAC
>CAJAVE010000287.1 GCA_903945325.1 uncultured beta proteobacterium
TCTTCCCTGGCCGACTTGCGGCTCACACGCAAGCGCTGCCCCCAGCTGCGCACCGTGGTGGGCGTGGGTGCGCCAGAGGCCGTGCAAGGTCTGGCCGACTGCGAGTTTGGCGACATGCTGGACCAATTCAGCACGCGCTTTACCCCGGTCGACACCCTGTCGGACGACCCCGCCATCCTGATCTACACCAGCGGCACCACCGGCAACCCCAAAGGTGCGTTGCTGGCGCACCGGGCGTTGATCGGCAACCTGTCGGGCTTTGTCGCCAGCCAGAACTGGTTCGGCTTTGATCCGGGTGTGGACACGGCGCAGCAAAGCACGCAGGCCGTCTTCTGGAGCCCTGCGGACTGGGCCTGGACCGGTGGTCTGATGGACGCCTTGCTGCCCACGCTCTACTTTGGTCGCCCCATCGTGGCCTACCACGGGCGCTTCAGCCCGCAGACGGCGCTCGAATTGATGGGCCAGTGCGGCGTGACGCACACCTTTCTCTTCCCGACCGCGCTCAAGGCCATGATGAAGGCCTACCCCGGCACCGCCCAACGCACGGTGCGCCAGCAGTTCGGGCTCAAGCTCGACGCCATCATGAGCGCAGGCGAGGCGGTGGGTGATGCGGTTTTTTCCTACTGCGAGCAGCAACTGGGCGTCAAACCCAACGAGATGTTTGGCCAGACCGAAATCAACTACATCGTGGGCAACTGCAATGCGCTCTACCCCTCCAAGCCCGGCAGCATGGGCATGGGCTACCCCGGTCACCAGGTGCGGGTGATTGATGACGATGGCAATGAGTGCCCCGTGGGCGTGCCGGGCGACGTGGCGCTGAACCGGTTTGACGTGCACGGACAACCTGACCCTGTCTTCTTTTTGGGTTATTGGAAGAATGAAGCCGCCACCCAGGCCAAGTTCACCGGGGACTGGTGCCGCACGGGCGACCAGGCCGTGCGCGATGCCGATGGCTACCTGTGGTACCAGGGCCGCTCGGACGATGTGTTCAAGGCCGCTGGTTACCGTATCGGCCCGGGCGAAATCGAGAATTGCCTGGTCAAGCATCCGGCCGTGGCCAATGCGGCGGTGGTGCCCAAGCCCGACGCCGAGCGCGGCTCCGTGGTCAAGGCCTATGTGGTGATTGCTCCTGATTTTATAGCTGCTTGCGCAAGTGATCCGGGGGCTACAGCCCAATTGCATGCCCAACTCACGCTGGAACTGCAAAACCACGTCAAGGCCCTGCTGGCACCCTACGAGTACCCCAAAGAAATTGAATTTGTCGACGCACTGCCCATGACCACCACCGGCAAAGTGCAGCGCCGTGTGCTGCGCCAGCAAGAAGAAGAGCGCGCCCGCGAACGCGGGTTCGTCGTATGAAGCTGCGCAACCCACTGCCAACCTCCGGGCGGCGTGGTATCCGGCTGCTGTCGGCTCTCAAATACGTGGCGTTTCCGCTTTTGCCGCTGGCGGGCTACTTTGTGCTGAAGGGTGTCGTGGGGCTGGTGGTCTTTGCCTTTGTCTGTCTGGCACTGTCCAGTGCGTTGCTCGCGTGGGAGACCAGCTTGCGCCGCCAGTTCATCCGAGAATCCTCGTTTCCGCGCTTTCTGGGTGCCAAGTTGCTCACGCAATACCCGCAACTGGTGCCACGCGATGTGGAACTGGTGCTGCACGGTTTGCGCCAGTTTTTCATGGCGCATTTGCGCAGCAACCGCCAGTTTGTCGCCATGCCATCCAAGGTAGTGGATGCGGCCTGGCACGAATTCATTTTGCACACCCGTGCCTACGAGGCCTGGTGCGACACCGCCTTTGGCAAGCTGATGCACCACACGCCCGCTGAAGTGCTGGGCCGCGACCCCAAGCGCAACGATGGCCTGCGCCGCACCTGGTATTGGGCGTGCAAGGAAGAAAGCATTGACCCGCGCAAACCCAGCCGCCTGCCGCTGCTGTTTGCGTTGGACAAGAAGTTTGCCATTGCAGGCGGCTTCAGTTATGTGCCCGATTGCAGCGACATCAACCGCCAAAGTGGCTCGGATGCCTACTGCGGCACCAGCTTTGGCAGCGGAGACGGTGGCGGCGCGTCTGGGGATGGAGATAGCTTCGGCGGCAGCGACTCGTCCAGTGGTGGTGATGGTGGAGGAGACGGTGGCGGCGGGTGTGGCGGCGGCGGAGACTAAGCGGTACCAGGGCGGCCGCTACTTCCAGCGCAGGGCCTGCTTTTCAACCAGGTGCCAGGACAGGCCCGCCAGTGCAAAAGTGACTGCCGTGCACGCCACCACGTAGCCGACAAAACTGGTTTCGTGCAGCCTGAAGTGCGCCAGCACCTGCTGCACCGGAAAGCCATACAAATAGGCGCCATACGACCAGTCGCCCATGCGCGGTGGCACCCGCGGCAGCCATTTTCCAAACAGAGCCAGCCACAGGGTTAGCGTGCCCAGCCCCAGCCCATACAACAGCAAATGCCACGCACCGTGCGGCAGAAGCAGCGCGGCGGCCAGGAGGAGCAGGGCATGCCACAGCATGGGGCGCAGGTGCGTGCGCCAGCAGGCGTAAACCGAGCCGAGGGCAAACAACAAACCCAGCTTGCCGTGGTAGTAATCCAGCCACATCAATGGGGTGAATGGGTCCAGTGATGCAGGTCTTGCCAGCAGAATGGCGGCCAGCACCGCAGCTGCCAGGGCTACTTTGAAGCGCAGCGCACCGGGCAACAGGCTCAAGCCCGCCAGTACCAAATAGCAGGTGATTTCGTACGGTAGCGACCAGAGCGAGCCGTTGACGGCCGACATGGGGTTGGTGGCAAAAACGCCCGGCAGCGGGTAGTGGATGTCCCATGCACCGGCCGTCCAAAGGTATTGCCAGGTCACGGGGTGACGCCAGTAAGCCGCCGTTGGCCAGGTGGTCATGAGCGGCCCCAGCACAAAAACACTGAGCAGGCAAATGGCGATCAGCCCCGGATAAATGCGCAACGCGCGGCGGCGGGCGAACTCCAGCAGATGGGGGCTGCGCTCCAGCGACAGCGTGACCAGGTAGCCGCTGAGCACAAAGAAAACCCCCACCCCCACCCCGCCTAACGTATCGAAGCCCAGTGTGGACAGCATGGGCTCACTCTGGGGGCGTGCGCCCAATGGAAAGCAGTGGCTCAGCAGCACCAGCCAGGCCGCCAGCAGACGCAAAATGTCAAAGCGGTTGTCGTCGCGGTTGGGGCTCA
>CAJAVE010000288.1 GCA_903945325.1 uncultured beta proteobacterium
AGCAACAATCGCCTTTGCAATGGGGCCAGCAAACCGTTCTTCACCATATTCACGTATCACCTCCGCGATTTGATTGGTTTCGGCTGTCTCCAGCCACTGAGCCACACTCTCACCACGCGTGGTATCCATACGCATATCCAGCGGTCCGTCAAAGCGAAAGCTGAATCCACGAACCGGGTTGTCAATCTGGGGCGAACTCACTCCCAGATCCATCAGGATGCCCGCCATACTTCCACCGGGCAAATCTGCAAGATGCGAAAAGGCTTCATGCCGAATCGAAAACCGCTCGTCCGCGATCGCATTGGCCTGGGCCACCGCTTCAGGGTCACGGTCAAATCCAATCAGTCGCCCGAGCGGGGACAGTCGCGACAAAATCAGACGTGAATGCCCGCCACGACCAAACGTTGCATCCACATACGTGCCGTCAAACTCGGGAGCGTTGGGATCAGTTGCATTGTTGAACAGAGCGTCCACGGCCTCGTTCAACAATACGGTGGCGTGGGTCCATGAAGTTTCCACCGCCCGGCCTTAAAAGGAGAAGTCCTTGAAAACATCGGGCATCTCGCCTTGCATGGCTTTGGCTTCCAGTGCGTCGTACGTCGCCTTGTCCCACAACTCGAAGTGATTCCCCATGCCCAGCAGCATCGTGTCTTTGGCAATTCCTGCCGCTTCACGCAGCTCAGGCGACACCAGCACGCGACCGGTGGCATCCATCTCGACATCCATCGCATTGCCCAAAAAAATACGCTTCCACCATTGCGCGGACATGGGCAGCGCTGCAATACGCTCACGAAATTTTTCCCACTCGGGACGGGGAAACACCATGAGACACCCGTGCGGGTGCTTGGTAATGGTCAATTGGCCCGCTGCTATCGCACTCAGGACGTCACGATGCCGAGTTGGCACCGATAGCCGACCCTTTCCATCCAGACTGAGAGACGAAGCCCCTTGAAACACCGTAAACCACCTTTTTTTGCACGACGTCGGAAAAAGACACCTTCGCAGGCACTTTTCACCACTAAATTGCACTTTTTTGCACTGTATCAGCAAAAAGCAATCCTGCAAGAGGGCTTACTAGAAATATTTCCAATGAAATCAAGGACTTAGAAGCGATTTTGAAGCCATCTAGGCGGCAAAAATCGTTCTAAATTAAGGACTTAGCGAAGGCAGTGAAAGTAACGGTTGAGAGTTCGTTTCTCGCCCAACCGATCCACGCAGAGTCACAGGTTTGCTCCGCAAAATGTCACAAGATGTAACGGGACAGATCTTCGTTCTGACTGAGTTCCCCAAGGCGGTCGTCTACATAGTCGGCATCCACATACACGGTCTGGCCTGCCAAAGACGTTGCATCAAAACTGACATCATCCAGCAGGCGCTCCATCACAGTAGCCAAACGCCGAGCTCCAATGTTTTCGGTACGCTCGTTGACATCAAAGGCAATTTGCGCCAGACGGGTAATACCTTCTGCGGTGAAATCAATAGCAACCTTCTCGGTCGCAAGCAGCGCTTGGTATTGCTTCACCAGCGAGGCATGGGTTTGCGTCAGTATGGCCTCAAAATCTTTCACCGACAACGACTGCAATTCCACGCGAATGGGGAAGCGCCCCTGTAACTCAGGAATCAAATCGCTGGGCTTGCTCAAGTGAAAGGCACCCGACGCAACAAACAGGATGTGATCGGTCTTGACCACCCCGTATTTGGTAGACACGGTTGTCCCCTCCACCAGCGGCAAGAGATCGCGCTGCACGCCCTGGCGCGATACCTCGGCCCCGTTGCCCTCGCTGCGCGAAGTGACCTTGTCGATCTCGTCGATAAACACAATGCCGTTTTGCTCCAGCATATGCACGGCCTGGGTTTTGATGTCGTCTTCGTTAACCAGCTTCGCGGCCTCCTCATCCACCAGTAACTTCTGCGCCTCGATGATTTTGAGCTTGCGCGTCTGGCGCTTGGCTTGCCCCATCTGCCCGAACATGCCGCGCAATTGCTCGGTCATTTCTTCCATACCCGGTGGGCCCATCACTTCAAGTTGCGGCGCCGCCTGGGCAACGTCGATCTCGATTTCCCGATCTGCCAATTGCCCTTCACGCAGCTTCTTGCGAAACGTCTGGCGCGCGGTGCTCTGCGGCATATCGTCGCCACTGACCACTCCAAACTCGCCGCGTGCCGGAGGAATAAGGATATCGAGAATGCGCTCCTCAGCAGAGTCTTCGGCACGTGCGCGCACCTTGCGTTTTTCCGCCTCGCGGGTTTGCTTGACCGCGATGTCCGCCAGGTCGCGGATGATGGAGTCAACGTCTTTTCCCACATAGCCCACCTCGGTGAATTTGGTCGCCTCCACCTTGATGAAGGGAGCATCCGCCAAACGGGCCAGGCGTCGGGCAATCTCGGTCTTGCCAACACCCGTGGGGCCAATCATCAAAATATTTTTGGGTGTTATTTCACCGCGCAAGTCACCTTCAACCTGCTGACGCCGCCAGCGGTTGCGCAACGCAATAGCGACTGCACGTTTGGCTTGGGCCTGGCCCACGATGTGTTTATCCAGCTCTGAAACAATTTCTTGGGGTGTCATATTTAATCAATTGGAGCCAATGCTGGCTCCCTGCTTTGGCGGCGCACTGTCCTCAAGCACTTCCACGATGTGCTGCATATTGGTATAGATGCACAACTCACCGGCGATTTCGAGCGAGCGTTTAACAATATCAGCAGCGGACAATTCGGTATGGTTCAGCAATGCCATCGCCGCAGCCTGGGCATAGGCCCCGCCTGAGCCGATCGTCACAATGCCGTTTTCCGGCTCCAGGACATCGCCATTGCCGGTGATGATCAACGAAGTTTCCTTGTCGGCGACTGCCAGCATGGCTTCGAGTCGGCGCAGCACGCGGTCGGTGCGCCAATCCTTGGTCAGTTCAATGGCTGCGCGGGCCAAATGCCCCTGGTGTTTTTCCAGCTTGGCTTCAAATCGCTCGAAAAGGGTGAATGCGTCGGCCGTAGCACCCGCAAAGCCCGCCAACACTTTGCCATGGTGAAGCTTGCGCACTTTGCGTGCGGTCCCTTTGACGATGATATTGCCCAAGGTAACCTGGCCGTCGCCGCCGATGGCGACACTGTAGCCCTGTGGCGTCTTGCGACGCACGCTGATGATGGTTGTGCCGTGATAGGGTTCCATAGTCAAGTCAGATGGGGCATCTAACTCCCAAAACAAGGTTCAAATAGCGCGTGGAATCACGCGGGCATGCTCATTGATACCGATAACATTGAAAAACGCGGCCACCAGACGATGAACATCCCTGAACTGCACCTGGCGTCCCTCGGACTCGCGCATGGCTACCCAATTGAGGATACTGCCGGCTGCAGAAAAATCTACTCGAATCAGGCCTTGACAGGACACGACAATTCCTTTTCCGTTGTCGCCATCGGTACTAAATCCGGCAAGTGCCTGCGTCGCATCGCCCAGGACATTTCCCTTGAGTTCCAAACTGACAGCCGACACACTATCAATGCCCATGAGCATGGTAGGCATCTGGCTAAAACCCGAACCCCAGTCACTGGAGTCCGGGCGTACAGTAGTCTGTGTCTCCGCCTCCACACTCGAATATTGGCAATGGGCTTCTTGCCATGCGGGGGGCGACACCTCGTAGGTCACGCAGTAGTCCAGCGCAGCCAGTTCAAAATCATCCAGCAATTGCAATGTACGCAGTACATTGAGGCGCATGGCCCACCAATCTGGACTCACACTCTGGTCGCCGGACGGCATCATGGTACGTAACGTGTCAACCAATCGGTCGGCCCCACTGAAACGCAATGCCACGGACTCATTGCACAGACTGCTAAACAAACCTGCCATAAGTGGCATAGCGTCTTCAGCGATGCGCACCAACTTCGACCAATCGAGATGCCATGGTGTAGCGTTAGATGCCATGGCATCGCGCAGGTCCTCCATTGAGCTCGCGTTCAGTTCGGCAGGACTGTGCCAGATAGCGCCCAAAGAATAGTCTCGGGCGTCTGCAATCGAGCCACTGTCCAGAGGCTCATTGCCAATGAGCACCCACTGTGGCACCGTGCGTGTAAGCAATCTGGAAAATTCTGCGGTCACCTTGTCAAAACCGGCCTTGTTATGCGTTGCACGGTACAAGTCGAGCAAAGCGGCAATCCAGGAACTCGCTATGTCTGGAGAAACCGACTCTCCCCGCAGCGCCTCCAGTAGGCCGCTTTCTGCGCCTGCATCATCTCCGTTGGCAAACCGAATAGCGGCCTCCTCAAGCTCAGGGTCGGTAGCCATATCCTCCACATCGATGGCAAATAGCTTTGAAGTAGAGAAACCCACTTCAGTACCGTCATAACTTTGCGCCAGTGCACCCATCGCGGGCGCTTTAATTGGCGCAGCGCGACCTTTCAATTGGGGTGCAGGTATGGGCTCCATGCCGTGACCCATCTCTGTGGGAAGGAATTCGTGAGCGACGGGCTCACTGGCACCGTTAGCCAACTCAGATGTTTCTGTTTCCTCGAATTGGTCGGGTACAGCAAGGGGAGTGGGAGGCGCCGGGTCCGAAAATTTCTGTTCTGACCCACCCGCTTTGACTACCGGAAACCCAGATCCTTTGGCGGCGGCATCCTGCTTGCCTTTCCACCATTGTTTGGACATCTGGGCTTCGATCTCATCGATCTTCTTCAGCGTGACCGCCCTGCCATCGGGGTCGGTTGCAATGCTGGACTGGAACACCGAAGGTCGCCCCATTCCTGCCAGGGTCGACACTCCGCGGCTACGCAATTTGCGCAACTGATCAAACTCGCGTTTTCGAACGAAATCATTCTGTCGCTTGCGCTCGATCATGGCTTTGAGGACCTGCTTGTCAAAGCCGCTGTCCGGATCAATTTGGGGACGCTCCAACTCCGCCCAGTCCTTGGTCGGGTTGCGAACAAACATCGCCATTTTCGATAACAATCCCGGGCGATCGTCTTTGGTGGCCATATGCGCAGTTTACCGAACGTACAGTGGAATCAATCCGGCTTTTTCAAATCCGTCTCAATCCCCAAACATTTTTTGTTTGAGCTCACGGCGCTGCTGGGCCTCCAGCGACAGTGTGGCTGTGGGGCGTGCCAACAAACGGCCCACCCCAATAGCCTCGCCAGTCTCGTCGCAATAGCCGTAATCACCCGCATCGATCCGGCCAATGGACTGCTCTATCTTCTTGAGCAACTTGCGCTCACGGTCACGGGTACGCAACTCCAGCGCGTGTTCCTCTTCAATCGTGGCGCGGTCCGCCGGATCGGGCACAACAGATGTGTCTTCGCGTAAATGTTCGGTTGTTTCACCCGCGCTGCTGAGGATGTCTAGCTTGAGCTTGATCAACTTTGCGCGGAAAGCGGCCATTTGCACAGAATTCATGTACTCAGAATCCGGCATGGCCATCAGTTCCGCATCACTGAGATCAGCGGCAGGTGTGATCTTCCAATTGTTGGCGAGCTTGGCGTCTTTTTTGATCGATGACGGCAGAGCCGGAACAATCAAGGGCGAGGGTATTGACTGTGTATAACTGGCTTTGGCAGCAGTCGAAGCCACAGACTGGGCAATCGAAGGCACCGTCAACTGCGCCAATCTGGAAGATGGCCTACCTGCCTTCGCGGGCACGGGAGCTGCCACCACGGAAACGACTTTTTCCACCACCGGTGGCACGACGACGGCAGCCTTTGACTTGGATACAACGGGCACTGGAACGGACTTGGCTGACTTGGTAGAAACGGGCATGGGGACGGGGCTCGCAGGAGCCCGGGGGTTGGAAACGGGTTGAGAGATGGCCTTTACGACCGACTTGGCAGCCGCAGCGGGTGCGGCCTTGGACGCGACCGGCGCAACAGATTTGGCCATGGGCTTCGCCACCACCTTGACAACTGGCTTGATGGTCTTCGCTACAGGCGCCTTTGCGCCCGGCTTCGGAGCGGCTTTGACCTGAGGCTTGGCAACTGGTTTGACCAGCACGGCCGTTTTGGCAACCGCCTTGCCCACGGGTTTGGCAGGCACTGAAACCTTGTTTTTGGTTGCTGCGGCCTTGCTGTCTTTTCCGGTCTTGGCTTTCACTTCTTGTCTCCTGTCAGAACGCTCCTGCGCATGGTCGGTTGGGCTTTTTGTCCCGCTATGGCCTTTGGCAGGCTTCTTTGACGGGGGTTCTTCGGCGCGCGAGTGTACAGGCTTCGCTATCGGAAAACCCATCAGTTGCAAAATCGAGACAATCATTTAGCCTTCAATCCGAAAAAAAACAAATCAAAAATAATGGTTTTTGCATCCGCCAGCGCGTTGGCACACCAACCAAAACCACTACACCAGGGACTGCTCCATGCCCTGCATCAGTATGTCTTTCGGCAGATCAATGCCTATAAACACCATTTTGCTGCCCCGCGCTTCTCCCTCGGCCCATTGTGGACCCAGATCACTGCCCATCAACTGGTGCACGCCCTGAAAAATCACTTTGCGGTCGGTGCCCTTCATATACAAGACACCTTTGTAGCGAAGCATGCGCGGGCCATAAATATTGACGATGGCGCCCAGAAAGTCTTCCAGCTTGGCCGGATCAAACGGGCGATCGGATTTGAAGACAAAGCTCTTGACGTCGTCATCATGGACGTGGTGATGCCCGCCGCCATGCGTGTGCGAGGGGTGGTTGCAGGCCTCGCCGGGTGCATGGTCATGCCCGTCATGGTCACCATGGTCGTGCCCGTGGTCATGGTCGTCTTCCTTCAGGAAGTCGGGGTCAATGTCGAGCTTGGCATTCAGGTTGAAACCACGCAGGTCAAACACTTCTGACAGTGCCACCTCGCCAAAATGAACGGCCTTTTGCGGGGCACGCGGATTCATGTGCTTCAGGCGGTGCATCAGCGCATCGGTTTCCGCTTGGGTCACCAGATCCGTCTTGCTGATGAAGATCTGATCGGCAAAGCCGACCTGGCGGCGTGCCTCCTGGCGGTCGTTGAGTTGTTGCTCCGCATGTTTGGCATCGACCAGGGTCAGAATGGAGTCCAGCAGGTACGACTCGGCAATCTCGTCATCCATGAAAAAGGTCTGCGCCACCGGGCCGGGGTCTGCCACACCGGTGGTCTCAATGACTACGCGGTCAAAGTCCAACAAGCCCTTGCGCTTCTTGGCCGCCAGCATTTGCAGCGTGTTGCGCAGGTCTTCGCGGATGGTGCAGCAAATGCAGCCATTGCTCATCTGGATGATCTGCTCGTTGGTGTCGCTCACCAAGATATCGCTGTCGATGTTTTCTTCACCGAACTCGTTCTCGATCACGGCGATCTTCTGGCCATGCGCCTCGGCCAGCACGCGTTTCAACAGCGTGGTTTTGCCCGAACCCAAAAAACCGGTCAAGATGGTGGCAGGAATCAAACTCATGGGGCATTCCAAAATTCAGCAGATGGGGAGTGTACTGGTCAATTCAAGCCCCTCGGCTTACAGAGAATAGGCTGTTGCGCTCGCGTGCGCGCAACAGGCCGCAGTCCTTCACATCACCATGGCAACGCCCGGCATTGCAATTCTTGCTGCCAGGCAAGAAAAACAGGTTTCACCGGTCTTTTCTTTGCCTGCAGAAAGGCGGATACTGATGGCTTGTTCAGCAACGGATGCCTTGCGATATCCAGTTGAATATTGACGATTTGCCAATTTTTTCGGGTTCAGCTTGACCCAGTTGCTGCACAAGCCCCGTTGACACCGGGCAGGCCGCGTTATGCGTTGCCTTTGGGTGTTTGGCTTTAATGGTTGAGGTGCAATCATGTGCGTTATGGCAAGACGTTTTCTTGGAGTCGTGGTCTTCGTATTGTGCAGTGCCGTGTTGCCCAGCACTTGGGCAGCAGTCGAATGGGTGGACATGGGCCCTATTAGCGGGTCAGTCCAGGGAAGTGTATGGTCTAAGGTGGTTGACGAGGTGGGCAACACCCAAGGACGGGCTGAGACCTGGACGCTCAACCCAGGTGTACCGTCCAAAGTCGTCATTACTCTGCGTGCGCCCGACCCTCGCAATCTCGAGCTACGTATCAATCTGCGACATTTAGACGGCGATACCGGCTTTCTACGCTTGCCCGAGCCGGGAAAAGAGATTCCAGGCGGGTATCAGCAGGTCATCAAAAAGGTGATTCCTGGTTCAAAACCTTCACGCGACGGTAGCGCACTGCCCTCCATCAGTGTCATGCCGACCTCGACCTCCACCAACCAGCGCTATCAGCTCACGGTTGAAATCGTCCCCCTGGACGGCCCGCTGCCCACTACGGCCGCACCGTCAGGCGGTGGTATCGATGCGCTTGCCGCACCGATGGAGGGGCAATGGACGTATACGGACCGGAGCGGCAAGACAGAGACCTTTGAGTTCGTCCGCTCTGGCAACAGTTGGCTGGTGGTCATTCGCGATAGTGCCGGTGTGTTGCATCGCCAAAAGCCAGTGCGCCAGGATGGCCAATGGCTTGAAATTGATCCTGATCTCAAAAACGGCCGTGGTAACCGCCTGCGGATGTTGCCAGATGGTCGTCTTGAATGGGATGTTTACATTCTTTCCAACCGCGCGCCTTACTGGACAGGCCAATATGTTCGGACTGCCGGATCGGCTCCGCCGGCGACTTTTGGCCAGCCCGCTGCGGTCACGCCTGTGCAATCGCCTTCTGATGGCATTGGCATTCTGGATTTGTCGGGTACTTGGCAACACGGCAAGAACGGTGAGCATTGGACAATCTCACGCCAACCAGACGGTCGCTTTCTCGCCATTGAAAATGGTTACGGCAATGCACGTGGCACCCTAACCATCCTGCAGGGTGGGCAGTTTCGCATCGATCACACTTACACCAACAGCCAAGGCCAATGTACCGGCCATTACGACCTGACCATCGACCCAGACGGCAAGAGGGCCTCCGGCAGTTGGCACGATAGCTGCCTCAACCGATCCGGCACGATGATCATGAAACGGGTGTCAGCGATCCCATCGGGGTTTGGTGACAACGGGATCCTTGCGCCTCAAGGTTTTACCGGCATCTGGACACGCACCGAAAGCGGACGGGTGGTGGACAAGATCACCGTAACACCGCAGGGTGCAGAGTTTGAATTGGCGTTTCAGGAAAGCGAAAACGGTCCGGTGGTATCGCGCGGTAGGGCACGCCAGGAGAATGGCTGGCTCATTGCTGACTCCTGGCAGCTGGCACGCAATACGCAGCGCGTTGTCAAAATGCGCTTGAATGGCACCAGAAGCCTGTACTACGAATCACGCAATCCAGACGGCAGCGCGCCGTGGTCGGGTGAGTTTCAGCGTCGATAAGCTGACCCGCGGACAGACAATTCAAGCACTTGTTGCAGAGCAAGGCAGCAACGCACACGCCCACCTGGCGCTTACCGCTTCATCACCACCAGCCCCTTGAGGTACTCCCCCTCAGGGAAGGCAATCGTCATCGGGTGATCCGGCGCGCCGCCCATGCGCTCGGTGATGAAACCATCCACCCCGGCGTCTGACCCGGCCCCGGCCACGATCTTGTGGAACAGGTCGGCGCTGATGCCGCCCGAGCAGGAGTAGGTGAACAGCACGCCGCCCGGCTCCAGCAGCTTCAAGGCCAGGCGGTTGATATCCTTGTAGGCGCGGGACGCGCGCTCGGCATGCGCCACGGTCGGTGCGAACTTGGGTGGGTCCAGCACGATGGCGTCAAAGCTGCGGCCCTGGTCCAGAAACTGGCGTAGCGAGGCATTGACATCGGCATCCAGAAACGTGGCTTGACTGAGATCCAGGCCGTTGAGTTCTACGTTGGCCCTGGCCTGCTCCAATGCGGGCGCAGACGAGTCAATGGAGGTGACATGCCCACCCGTGTGGCCACCCGCGCGCAGCCCCGACAGCGCAGCCACGGTAAAGCCCCCGGTATAGCAAAAGCAGTTGAGGATGCGCTGGAAGCCCAAGCGGGCGCAATAGTCGGCAAACTTTTTGCGACTGTCGCGCTGGTCCAGGTAAAAGCCGGTTTTGTGGCCATCGGCAATGCTCAGGCCCAATTTCCACTCATGTTCGTGCAAGGTCAGATCCGTCGGCGTAGTGGCATCACCCCCGCGCAGCCAACCCTTGACTTCAGGCAAGCCTTCCAGAGCGCGGCTACTGGCGTCGGAGCGCTCGTAGAGCTTGGTCAGACCGGTGGCGGCCAGCAGTGCATCGGCAATGACGCCCTTCCAGCGCTCAACGCCTGCCGAGGCGAACTGCGCCACCAGCGTGTCGCCATAGCGGTCCACGATCAGACCCGGCAGTCCATCAGACTCGCCGTGGATCAGCCGCATGCCATCACTTTTTATGTCAAATCGGGCTCTAGCCCCCGTGGAACGTGCGCAAGCAGCTATAAAAAACGAAGCGTCTATGCGCTGCTTTTCATCAAAACTCCAGACCCGCGCCCGGATTTTGGAGGCCGGGCTGAAGGCCGCCCAGCCCAGAAAGGCGCCATCCGCCGCCTCCACCCGCACCGTCTCGCCGCTGTCGGCACTGCCTTTGGCAATGGCCGATTCAAAAATCCAGGGGTGGCGGCGTTTCAGCGAGCGCTCTTTGCCTTCGCGCAGTTTGAGGGTTTTCATAGGGCCTATTGTCGCTTCCGGTCGCTTCCGGTCGTTTGAGGGCCTGCGGCACTGCGGTGCCGCTCGATAGAATGCCTGGCCGGGTCGGTGGCTTTGGTATTTACTTTGTAAGGCACACACACGCAATGGACGTCACGCTCTGGTTCAAGACATTTGGCGGCGACATCGCGGCGTTCGGCATCAGCGCGGCGCTCGTTGTCATCTATTACGTGTGGCTGCGGATTCAGGTTCGCCGGGATCCGACGTTCTCCATCCACAGCGTCAACCAGATCACACGCAGCTTGTGGGTCATCAACGTGATGCGCAACCCGGCCAAGGACATCATGGCCGTGCAAACCCTGCGCAACTTCATCATGGGTGCCAGCCTGATGGCCTCTACCGCAACCCTGCTCATCATCGGCACGCTGACGCTATCGGGCCAGGCGGAAAGCATTTCACGCAGCTGGCATGTGCTCAATGTGGGTGGGACGCACGCGGCCGAACTCTGGATTTTCAAGGTGGTGTGCCTGCTGGTTGATTTCATCGTCGCGTTTTTTGCGTTTGTGATGGCGGTGCGACTGGTCAACCAGGTGGTGTTCATGGTCACCCTTCCGATGGAGCCTGACGCCCACCCTAGCCTTTCCGTCGAGTCCGTGGCCAAACGCCTGAACCGCGCAGGCGACCTGTTTGCCATCGGCATGCGGGCCTTCTTCTACGCGGTGCCGCTGGTCTTCTGGCTCTTTGGGCCTATTTTTTTGGTCGTAGCCACGGCCGGACTGGTGTTGACCCTGCACCGGCTGGACCGCAGCGAGCCCGCGCGGGGTTGATTGCCCTTGCTGATTACCCTTTGCCGCCCTTAAGTTTGGCGCGTGGATGGGCTGCGTCGTAGGCTTTCGCCAAATGCTGAAAATCCAGCCGTGTGTAGACCTGGGTCGTGCTGATATTGGCGTGGCCCAGCAACTCCTGCACGGCGCGCAGGTCGCCACTGGACTGCAGCAGGTGGCTTGCAAACGAGTGGCGCAGCATGTGCGGATGCACGGGAGTGGACAGCCCGGCCTGCAGGCTGCGGCTGCGCAGGCGGGCCCACACCGACTGGGCGGTGAGCCGGGTGCCATTGCGTCCAATGAACAGGGCTGCGCTCACGTTTGCCGGGTCACTGTGGCCCAACAGAAACCCGGCACGCGCCTGCAACCAGGCTTCCAGCGCGGCAATGGCCTGGCGCCCCACTGGCACGGCGCGCCACTTGCGGCCCTTGCCACACACATGGGCCTGCGCGGCTTGCAGGTCAATCCAGCCCTGCCCGGCGGCGTTGCCAGACGAGCTGGCCTGGGCATCCAGCCCGATCAGTTCGCCGACGCGCAGGCCACTGGAGTAGAGCAATTCCACCATGGCGGCATCGCGCAGCTCCAGCAACGTCGATTCCGCTTTTGCCTGTGGCGACACATTTACAGATGAAAAATGGCTGTAACCCCCGTCAACAGTGCGTAAGCCGCTATCTTTTTTGAAAGACGCCAGCTGCACCGCGTCGTCTACCCCCAGCGCCTTGGGCAAGGGCTTGGGTGCCTTGGGCGCGCGCACGTCCTGCACCGGGTTGCTGCTGACCAGCCCCTGGCGGCCCAACCAGGCATAGAAGCCGCGCCAGCCCGACATGATGAGGGCGATGCCGCGCCCGCTGCGCCCGCCGCTGTGCATCTGCGCCACCCAGCGGCGGATGTGCGCGTTGCGTACCTCGGTCAGCTCAATCGGGACTGCTGCGGCGTAGTCGCGCAGTTTGATCAGGTCCAGTGCGTACAGTTCGACCGTGCGGGCGGCCAGACGCTTTTCGACGCGAACGTATTCGAGGTAGCGCTCGACCAGGAGTTGGGATGCCTGGGCGCTCTGCTCCGTGTCCCCCGCCCGCTGCGCGGGCTCCTCCTTGACCTGCGCAGAACCCCCAGGCATCCCAACTCTTGGTTCTGCGCTTGATGCCACGTCTTACTTCAAACGCGAGGTCGCGGCGCTGACCAGTTCGCCAATACGGGCCAAAAAGTCGGTGCCCATGCCGCTGTGGAATCGGTGCGGGTCGGGCGAGGTCAGAACCAGCAGGCCAAACGCCGGTGTCATGCTGCCCGTGGCGCCGCCGCGCAGGGGAATCAGCGCCAGTGAGGTCACGGTAGTGGCGTCTTGCAGCCAGCCAACGGCTTCAAAACCGGTGTTCAGGCCACAAAAGGGCTCGGTCAGTGAGGAGGCGAACACCTTGGCATCTTCACTCACCGCCTGGGCTGCCGGCAGGCCGGCGTATTCCGGGGCCACGCCCCACAGGCGAATGCCGACCTGGGGAACCGAAAACTGGACCTGAATGTCCTGCTCAATCGACGCTGGTAACGCGTGCAGATCGGTCACCATCAGCAGGCTGCGCGCCCAGCGCAATATCTTGTCGGACAGCATCACGTTTTCGCTGCCATGGCGAATCATTTCCATGATGCGTTGCTCCAGCGCCTTGATCTTTTCGCGCAGCATCTCGGCCTGGCGCTCCTGCAGACCCACGGCGCGGTTGCTGTGCGGGCTGGTGAACTGCACGGCAGCGAGCAATTCGGCGTGGCGCAGGAAGAAGTCAGGCGTATTGGCCAGGTAGTTGGCAATGTCGTCTTCGGTGATGGGGTTGTTCAATGCTTGGTTCATAACGTGTCCGGAAGTTCTATTTCACCCTGAAAAACGGTTGTGGCGGGGCCTGTCATTAACACGGGTGCAGTATCGCCTGCCCACGCAATGTTCAGCATACCGCCGTGCGTCTTCACTTCAACGCTGCCGTCCAGCAAGCCCAGCCGAATGCCAGCCACCACGGCCGCGCAGGCGCCTGAGCCGCAGGCCAGCGTTTCGCCCACACCGCGCTCATACACGCGCAGGCGGATGTGGCTGCGGTCCAGCACCTGCATGAAGCCCACGTTCACCCCCTGCGGGAAACGCGGGCTGGCCTGCACCAAGGGGCCTTGCAGCAACACAGGGTGCGTGTCCACATCGGCCACCTGCAGCACCGCGTGCGGGTTTCCCATGGAAACGGGAGCTATCAATATAGGAGCTGTTTGCGCAATATCCACGGGGGCTAGAGGCCAATTTCCCCATAATCCTTGAGGCTGCAGTGTCAAACCAGACGCCTCAAATGGAATCTGATCCAGATCGAATACGGGAGCGCCCATGTTGACCGTAACGCGCCCGTCAGGCGTCAGGCGCGGCTCGATCACGCCTTTTTGCGTTTTGACGCGAATCACGTCTTTGCTGGTCAGGCCCCGGTCGTGCACAAAGCGGGCAAAGCAGCGTGCGCCATTGCCACACTGCTCCACCTCGGCGCCGTCGGCGTTGTGGATCAGGTATTCAAAGTCGATCCCTTCGGCAGGCGAAGGGCGCACCGTCAATATCTGGTCGGCCCCCACGCCAAAGTGGCGGTCGCCCAGAAATCGGTAGTGGGCTGCGTTGAGGCCCAGGCGGCCACGGGTCTCGTCCAGCACAACAAAGTCGTTGCCGGCCCCCTGCATTTTGGTAAATGGAATGCGCATGGCGTGGATTATCGGGCTTCGGTCTGGTGTAGCGTCAGCAGTTCGCGCATGGGGACGTGTTCGATGCCGCCAGCCATCGGGAAGCGTGTATGCGCTGCACCTCGTCGAGAATGACCAACCGGTCGGCATGCGCGGCAAAGTATGCGTTGGGGTCGCTCAATTGCGCCAGGTCCGGCGCGGGTTGCGGCTGAGTGTGTGACTCGAACAGCTGGTGCGCAAGCGTCGTCTTGCCCACCTGACGCGGCCCGAGAATGTCCACCGCAGGGAACTCCTGTAGATACAGGCCCAACTCTTGCAGAATTTGACGTTGATACATTGCTGAAATTAATCCATACCACGGAACAATTGCAAGGTTAAATTTCGACCTTAAGCAATGGACCGGGCGCGCAACATGCTTTTGGTCAGGCAGATTGTTGCTGGGCGGTTGTGCAGGTGGCAAAAGCCGCTACCGGTATGCGATCGGAGTGCGGCTAGATTTGGCAACTTTGGGGCGAGTCGAGACATACGATGGCTCAAGATGCTCGCTCGATACCCGCCATTCGGCCAGTGACATAACCGGCCGCAATGGGGCGTCGATTTCGGTGATCGCTGCACCTCCAATTGGCCAGAACCGGGTATTCAAGAACCACAGCTTTAGGGCAGACAACAGTCAGAGATGAATTTAATCATCTTTGCCGTCCAGCCGTGTTTGCAGCAACCAAGGCGTGTATTTCCACAGGTAGATCAGGAAGGCCAAAGTCCAGGTGGCCGTGGCCAGCACCAGAAAAGCAGCGTAAAACTGTGGCGACAGCAGCGATGCCAGCACCCGGCTGAACGCTGCGACCATCACCAGCGCATAAGCCAATACCTCGGCCCGTGAGACCACCAACGATCGACCGGTATGTCCACGTGCGGTGCGCGTGACCATACCGATGATCAAACCACCGGTAGCACCCACTCCCAGTGCATGCACTCCGGCAGTCACGGATAGCCAACCGAGCTGCGAGGCTGCGAGCAAGCACAAGGCTACCGGAATCCAGGCATAGGCTGCATGCAGAACCCAGACGATCGGCCTGCCCCATGTCAGCCAGGTGCGCCAGCCAAAGAAACGCCAAGTATGCGCTACAGCGGCCGCAAGCAACACAGAGGCGCTCACCCTACCGGTCGGCATGACGACCCACAGCATCATGGCCAGCGCCGTCAGGCCCAGTGTCAAGCGCTCAACCACGGGCGAAGCCACCAATCTGAGACCCGGACTGGCTGCCATGGTAAAGGCCGGAATCACCCGTCCTGCAATGATGCTCTCGACCAAAGTAATCAGTGCCAACCCAGCATACAACGGAGCCATCACCGCAATATCCATGCGGCCCGATGCCGCCAGATGAAACAGCGCATTGGATGCCGCCAGCAGCATCAAAATAAGCGCCAAAGGCAGGTTACGGTAGTTCCTTGCACGTATCAGCAAACTGGCAAAAATCAGCGCAACCAGAGGGAGTAGCGCCACATCCAGAATGGCGAATAAAAGTACCGAATTGCCCAGCGCCGCCAGACGTGCTGCCAGCCACAACATCACCAGGGCTCCCAGGACTGGACCGCGCGGGGTTGCCAGCCCGGTCCAGTTCTTGCCAGCCGTCAGCAGGAAACCAATGATGATGGCTACCGCAAAGCCAAACAACATTTCATGGGCGTGCCACCACAGTGACGGCAACACTGGTTTGAGCGGCAAACCGCCCAGCAGCATTGCCACCCAGAGCGGCACCACAAACGCCGCCAGAAGCGTACCGCCCAGATAAAAGGGCCGAAACCCCAAACGCAAAACGGGCCAACCAGTGGGTTTTTCTGCGGCGGCCTTGACATCAGCATATATTGGCAGGGAAACGGGTTTCATGGTTGATACGTTGTGAAATGCGAATTCGGGGCTGAGAAAGCGTTTGACTTAGAACTTATCCGTAAATAAAGGATAATGGCTTTCCATGCGCAATGTCTGTGTGTGGAGGGAAAATGGCAAAAGCGAAAGCATGGGAAGTCACCGATGAATTTTGGAGCCGCGTTGAGCCACTGATACCTGTGCGG
>CAJAVE010000289.1 GCA_903945325.1 uncultured beta proteobacterium
CCTCGCAGGGTTTTCATGACATCGAAATCAGAATCACGGTGCAGCAGCAGGTGGTCGTGGGTGATGCAGTAACTTGCCAGCAACACATCGATAGGGCTGGATATGGTGTAGCCCCGGGCGCGCAGTTCGCGGTAGTGTTCGGCAGCAAGCAAGGCGTTTTCTAAACCTCCGATTTCGACCACTTCCAAGTCCAGCAGCAAATCTCTGGCTCTCTCTTGCGCCTTGGGGTTATCAAAGCCGCGCATCACTTCAAACAACACCAAATCTGCAACACCAACGTCCACCGTTGCTCTGGAACCTTGTAGCCAGATTACCAATTGCTCCGTTTGCCGGTTGGATGTGCCACGCAAAAAATCTATCCAGACACTGGAGTCGACCAGGATCATGGTGCCTCGCTCGGCTTGTTCGGGTATTCCGCTTGGGGTTCCTGAACCGCATGCGCTTGCTCCAGCGCTGCCCGTTCTGCGCGCACCTTGGCCCAATGCTCTTCCGAATCATCCCAGTGCAAGGTACCTCGCGCAGCCAACAAATTGTCATATGCTTTGCGCCGTTTGATGAGCCGCAAACCCTCTTCCACTGCTTCACGCTTGGTTTTGAAACCGCCCAGCGCCATGACATCAGCCATGAGTTTGTCGTCAATCACAATATTGGTTCTCATAATGACTCCTTGATGTGTATGAATATCACAAATCATACACACTGCAGCTCAAATCAACAATCACATCCGGAAAACGCCGAATTTGACGTCAGGAATGGGTGCATTGAGCGAGGCCGACAGGCCCAGCGCCAGCACGCGGCGGGTGTCCGCCGGGTCGATGATGCCGTCGTCCCACAAGCGAGCCGTGGCGTAGTAGGGGTGGCCCTGCACTTCGTACTGCTGGCGGATAGGAGCCTTGAAGGACTCTTCTTCGTCCTTGCTCCAGGTGCCGCCCTTGGCTTCAATGCCGTCACGGCGCACCGTGGCCAGCACGCTGGCCGCCTGCTCGCCGCCCATGACGCTGATGCGCGCGTTGGGCCACATCCACAGGAAGCGGGGTGAGTAGGCACGGCCACACATGCCGTAATTGCCCGCGCCAAAGCTGCCGCCGATGATGATGGTGAACTTGGGCACATTGGCGGTGGCCACGGCGGTCACCATCTTGGCCCCGTTGCGGGCAATGCCTTCGTTTTCGTACTTGCGCCCGACCATGAAACCGGTGATGTTCTGCAGGAACACCAGCGGGATCTTGCGCTGGCAGCACAACTCAATGAAGTGCGCACCCTTGAGTGCCGATTCGCTGAACAGGATTCCGTTGTTGGCGATGATGCCGACCGGCATGCCTTCGATGTGCGCAAAGCCGGTCACCAGCGTGGTACCAAAGCGCGGCTTGAACTCGTGGAACTCGGAGCCGTCGACGATGCGGGCGATGATTTCGCGCACATCAAAGGGCTTGCGGGTGTCGGTGGGGATGACTCCATACAGCTCTTCTGCTACATATTTAGGAGCTGCTGGCGCACGCAATGCGGGGGCTAGAGCCTTCTTTTGGTTCAAATTGGCGACTGCGGTGCGCGCAATCGACAGCGCGTGCAGGTCGTTCTGCGCCAGGTGGTCGGCCACACCAGAGAGGCGCGTGTGCACGTCGCCACCGCCCAGGTCTTCGGCGGTCACCACCTCACCGGTGGCGGCCTTTACCAGCGGCGGGCCGCCCAGGAAGATGGTGCCCTGGTTCTTGACGATGATGGTCTCGTCGCTCATGGCGGGCACGTAGGCGCCACCGGCCGTGCACGAACCCATGACCACGGCGATCTGCGCAATGCCCTCGGCGCTCATATTGGCCTGGTTGAAGAAGATGCGGCCAAAGTGGTCACGGTCGGGGAACACCTCGTCCTGGTTGGGCAGATTGGCACCACCCGAATCCACGAGATAGATGCAGGGCAGGCGATTCTGCTGGGCAATCTCCTGCGCGCGCAAATGCTTTTTGACGGTGAGGGGATAGTAGGTACCACCCTTCACCGTGGCGTCGTTGCACACAATCATGCAGTCCACACCGCTGACGCGGCCAATGCCGGCGATCACACCAGCGCAGGGCGCGCTGTCAGTCCCGTCGCGGTCGGGGTACATACCCATCGCCGCCAGCGGAGACAGTTCCAGGAACGGTGTGCCCACATCCAGCAGGTTGTGCACACGGTCACGCGGCAGCAGCTTGCCGCGGGCGGTGTGCTTGGCGCGGGCAGCATCGCCACCGCCCATGGCCGCCTTGTCGGTCTGGGTATTCAGGTCGGCCACCAGAGTGCGCATGGCATTGGCATTGGCGACAAAATCGGCCGAGCGGGCGTTGAGTTGGGTTTCCAGAATGGACATGTCGGGGTTCCACGAAAAGGGTTCAGGGCAGACTGCATTTTCAGCGGGTTCGGGTGGTATGGCAGGCCACAGAGGTTGCAAATCGTGCCACTCAGTGAAAAACTGCTGCACACTAGTGGCATGGTTACCTCATCACCTATCGCCGCGACACCCATGGCCTTTGCACGCGCCATTGGCAGCGCCTACCGGCGCTATGGGCAAGACCCGTCCGTGGCCCTGCGCCGGGCACAGATTGCGCCAGAGCAGTTGGCAAAGCCCGACGCCCGCATCACCGCCTGGCAGATGGAGACGCTATCGGGCACCGCCATGCAGGAACTGGACGACGAGGCCCTGGGCTGGTTCAGCCGACGCCTGCCCTGGGGCAGCTATGGCATGCTGGCACGCGCCTCCATCAGCGCGCCCAACTTGCAACTGGCGCTGTCGCGTTGGTGCCGCCACCACGGACTGATTGCTCCCGATATTGCCCTGGAACTGGACGTAGCAGGCGACGTGGCCACCATTCGCATCGCCGAGCGCACCGCAACACCGGCAGGATGGGCGGCAGGGGATTCTGCGCAGGTCAAGGAGGAGCCCGCAAAGCGGGCGGGGGACACGGAGCAGAATTACCTGTCGCCCATCCTGCCAGAGCCCATACGGGAATTTTGCCTGGTATCCGTGCTGCGCAACATCCACGGCCTGGCATGCTGGCTGGTGGACTCGCGCATTCCTTTGCGCGGTGCTGAGTTTCCCTTTGCACCACCGCCACATGCCGACGCCTATTCAGTGCTCTTTAGCGGTGTCAGTCTCTTCCGGCAAGCGCAAGCAGCTATCATTTTTGATGCAAATTACCTGAGCCTGCCCCTGCGGCGTGACGAGAAGGCCCTGCAGCAGATGCTGCAACACGCCCTGCCCCTGACCGTGCTGCAGTACCGCCGTGACCGCCTGCTGGTGCAGCGCGTGCGACAGACCCTGTCCAGCCACGCCCAACAAACCCACAACGCCGAAGCGTTGGCCACACTTCTGCATGTGTCGCCACGCACGCTGCATCGCCAGCTCAGGGAAGAAGGCGCCACGCTGCAGGGTCTCAAAGACGAAGTGCGCCAGGCGCGTGCCACCGAACTACTGCACCGAACCGCTCGCCCTATCAAGCAAGTGGCGGAGGCCTCGGGGTTTCAGAACGAAAAGAGCTTTATTCGCGCTTTTAAAGGCTGGACCGGCCTCTCACCGGCAGAGTTTCGAACGCGACACGAGTCCACAAACTCCTGAACCGGGATCACCCTCTAACGAGCAATAGCGGCGATTCATGGTGCATTCCGTTGGTGGTTGAGCAATGCATCCTAGAGTTTTCGGATGCAAATATTTGTCTGTTCCCGCACATTTGCGCGCTGCATTGCTCTGTTCACTGGCATACATAGACGTTGATTGCCCCCATCGTCGCTTGCATCACAATGTGCAGATGGCCAACCCTGACAAAACCCGACTCTCCATGCTGGACCTCGTTGCCGTTCGTGAGGGCGGCACCGTAGCGCAAGCACTTGCGCTAGCACTGCGGACCGCCCAACACGCAGAGAAACTGGGTTTCACGCGCTACTGGCTTGCCGAGCACCACAATATGCCAAGCATAGCCAGCTCTGCAACGGCAGTGTTGGTGGGCTATATCGCGGGGGGAACCCAGCACATCCGTGTCGGGTCCGGCGGCATCATGCTACCCAACCATGCGCCACTGGTTTTCGCCGAGGCATTTGGAACATTGGCAGAGCTGTATCCCAACCGGATCGACTTGGGATTGGGCCGAGCCCCCGGCACAGACGCATACACCATGCGAGCGCTGCGGCGCAACCAAATTGAGACGGAGCAGGACTTCCCCAGGGAAGTGGCGGAGCTTCTGGATTTACTGGCTGATGCCCGCCCGGGGCAGCGGTTGGTAGCCACCCCCGGTGCAGGTACCCATGTGCCGATCTGGTTGCTGGGGTCCAGCCTCTTTTCTGCCCAATTGGCCGCAGAGCGCGGGCTGCCCTATGCTTTTGCGTCACACTTCGCGCCGCAAATGATGATGCAGGCCATTGAGGTGTACAGGGGCAACTTCTGCCCGTCAGCAACACTTGCAAAACCGTATCTGGCCATCGGTGTACCACTGGTGGCGGCCCCAACCGACGAAGAAGCCCAATTTCTGGCCAGCAGCGTGTACCAGCGCGTACTGGGCATTCTTACGGGTGAGCGGAAAATGCTGCAGGCGCCGGTGGCAGACTTTGCCTCGCACCTGTCAGAGCGCGAGCGGTCAGCCATTTCCGAGTTCCTGGGAATGGCCATCATTGGAGGGCCTGAAACAGTAAGTGCTTCTTTTGCAAAACTGCAGGAGATGACCGGTGCCGATGAATTCGTCCTGGTCTGCGATGTGTACGAGCCCGCCCTGCGATTGCGTTCATTGGACATTGCCCGGCAATCCTGGACCTGAGGCCCAGGATTGCTACGCGATCAAGCGTTGGCGTGGGTCAGAATGGCATTCAGTGTGGGGCTTGGGCGCATGATGGCCGTCATCTTCTGGACGTCAACCATGTAGTAGCCACCGATGTCAACCGGCTGACCCTGCACGGCCTTGAACTCTTCGGTGATCTGCTGTTCGCTGTCCGCCAGTGCCTTGGCCAGGGGGGCGAAATGGGCTTGCAGCGCCGCGTCATCGGTCTGCGCGGCCAGTTCCTGGGCCCAGTACATGGCCAGGTAGAACTGGCTGCCACGGTTGTCGAGCTGGCCGGTCTTGGGTGATGGGCCCTTGTTGTTGTCCAGCAGTTTGCCGGTGGCCGCATCCAGCGTCTTGGCCAGGATCTTGGCCTTCTCGTTGCCGGTCTTGATGCCCAGATCTTCCAGCGACACCGCCAGGGCCAGGAATTCGCCTAGCGAATCCCAGCGCAGGTGGTTCTCTTCGACCAGCTGCTGCACGTGCTTGGGTGCCGAGCCGCCGGCACCGGTTTCGTACATGCCGCCACCAGCCATCAGCGGCACGATGGACAGCATCTTGGCACTGGTCCCCAGTTCCATGATGGGGAACAGGTCGGTCAGGTAGTCGCGCAGGATATTGCCCGTGGCGCTGATGGTATCCAGCCCACGCACCACACGCTCCAGGCTGTAACGCATGGCACGCACCTGGCTCATGATCTGGATGTCCAGACCCGCGGTGTTGTGCTCGTGCAGGTACATCTTGACCTTGGTGATCAGCTGCGCTTCGTGTGGACGGTATTGGTCGAGCCAGAACACCACCGGCATGCCGGAGTTGCGGGCACGGGTGACGGCCAGCTTGACCCAGTCACGGATCGCCGCGTCCTTGCACTGGCACATGCGCCAGATGTCGCCCTCTTCCACGTTCTGGCTCAGCAGCACTTCACCCGTGGCAATGTCCGTGATGTTGGCCACGCCGTCTTCGGTGATTTCAAAAGTCTTGTCGTGTGAGCCGTATTCTTCGGCCTGCTGTGCCATCAGACCCACATTGGGCACGGTGCCCATGGTCTTGGGATCGAAGGCACCATGCCATTTGCAGAAGTTGATGATCTCCTGGTAAATGCGGGCAAAGGTGCTCTCTGGCATGACGGCCTTGACGTCCTTCAGGCGGCCATTGGCGTCCCACATCTTGCCGCCGTTGCGGATCATGGCGGGCATGGAGGCATCCACGATGATGTCGTTGGGCGAATGGAAGTTGGTAATGCCTTTGGCCGAGTCCACCATGGCCAGCTCGGGACGGTGTTCGTGGCAGGCGTGCAGGTCGCGTTTGATCTCGTCCTGCTTGCTTTGCGGCAGCGTGGCGATCTTGTCGTACAGATTGGCCATGCCGTTGTTGACATTGACGCCCAGCTCTTCAAACAGCTTGGCGTGCTTTTCGAATGCGTCCCTGTAAAAGATCTTGACGCAGTGGCCGAACACGATGGGGTGCGACACCTTCATCATCGTGGCCTTGACGTGCAGCGAGAACATGACGCCAGTCTTGCGCGCGTCTTCGATCTCCTGCTCATAAAAGTCGCACAGCGCCTTTTTGCTCATGAACATGCTGTCGATGACCTCGCGGTCCAGCAACTTGGTGAGCGGTTTCAGCACGATGGTCTTGCCGCTCTTGGTGATGAGCTCCATCTTCACGTCACGGGCGCGGTCCAGGGTGATGGATTTCTCGCCGTGGTAGAAGTCGCCGGTATGCATGTGCGACACGTGCGAGCGCGAGGCCTGGCTCCACTCGGCCATGCTGTGCGGGTTCTTGCGCGCGTATTCCTTAACGGCACGGGGGGCGCGGCGGTCGGAGTTACCCTCGCGCAGCACCGGGTTCACGGCGCTACCGATGCAGCGTGCATAGCGTGCGCGCAGAGCCTTTTCTTCTTCGGTCTTGGGGGCTTCGGGATAGTCGGGGATGGCGTAGCCCTTGGACTGCAGTTCCTTGATACACAGCATCAATTGGCCCACGGAGGCGCTGATGTTGGGCAGCTTGATGATGTTGGTTTGGGGCAGATGCGTCAACTTGCCCAACTCAGCCAGGTTGTCGGGTACACGCTGGGCCTCGGACAGGCATTCCGGGAATGTGGCCAGAACGCGCGCGGCCACCGAGATATCGGACTCTGCCACTTCAATGCCGGCAGGGGCCGCAAAGGTGCGGATGATGGGCAAAAACGCTGCCGTGGCGAGCATGGGCGCCTCATCCGTCAGCGTGTAAATGATCTTTGATGGTTCTGCGGCCATGGCTGTCGTCCTTCAGTTGGTTGATTGGCGGAAAATCAAACAACTGTATTCGATGTCGGCATCTGTGTCGCTTACGAGTCAAAAACAAATGTTTGACTGGCATCAAAGAATGAACAACTACTGGGGCGTTGGCGAGACCAGTTGCCAGCCTTCCGGGCAATGCGGGGTGTAGGGATAGTACTGCCCCACCGACTTGCAAAAATACCAGGCATTCGCGGGTTGCGGCTGCGGCGTGTGGGCAACGATGGCGGGCGCCGAGTATGCAGGTGTCACGTAGACAGGCGCCGACTGCACATAAGCGGTCTGTGGTTGCACATAGGGTTGCACGTAAACCGGCGGCGGCGCGCTTTGCTGGCTTGCGGCGGCACCGATAACGGCTCCTGCCAAGCCCAAAAACAACAAGGGTGCAATCCAGCCAGAATTGTGCCCCCGCCCCTGGTAGCTGCGATGCTGGCCCTGAGGGTAATACCCGCGCGGACCGTCGGCTAACGCGCTACAGCCCATGGTGGCAACCAGCAGGGCAACCGTGATAGATTTTGTGACTGTTTTCATATTGAACCTTTGCGTTCAGACACAACGTTTGCGCGCTGCGGCGGTTGACGCCCAGATACAAAGATCCGTGCAATTTAAAAAATTGCGACAATAGGGGGCTGGCGCAACATCTGCACCGGTTAAATAAATAGGAAATTTAAAAATGGCAACTGCAAAAAAAGCGGCTCCAAAAGCTGCTGTCATTCCAAAAGCAAAAACTTCTGTCAAGGTATCCAAGCCTGCCGTCAAGGCCGCTCCCAAGAAGGCTCCGGTCTCAAAGGCAGCCAAGGCGATTGCCAAGATCAGCGCAAGCATTGCCAAGCTGACCGAACGCAAAGACAAGATCAATGCAGAGATCAACGCCCTGCGTGATCAGCGCACTGCACTGAAGGCCGCTCCAGCCGCAGTTGCTGCCCCAAAGACTGCCGCTCCTGCCAAGAAGGCCGCAAAGCCAGCAGTCAAGAAGTAATCTTCCTGGCGACGTTGTCGCATGTAAAAAAAGGCCCTTCGGGGCCCTTTTTTTTGCAGGTCTCAATCACCGTGCGCGGGACTTCTTGGCAGCAGGTTTGGCACCCGAGGCTTCAACACCCGTATTCAACGCAGCCAACACCCCGCTCTCCATCGCCGAAGCGGCTTTCTTCATGCCATGGGCTACCGGGGCAAATGCGTCGGGTGCCGGGTGGCGCTGCTGAAGCAGGTCCACGCCCGCATTGAACTGCTCAATGCTCAAAGCCATGGTCTCCTGCAAATGCATAGCGGTCAAAGCCAGCATTCTTTGCGTATTGGTCTTGAATGCCTCAACGGCCGCCATCGGATCCTTGACGCCTTTGAAGTCCTCCACCGCCTCCAGGCTCGCCGCCTGAGCCGCTTGCGCCTGTGTCTGCACCAGGTCCCCCCAGGCACGCAAGCTGTCCATCATTTCCTTGGCAGCACCTTGTGCATCATCAGATGAAAGCTTGCCGGCGCCGCTAAGCAAGGCCTTGGTTACGGATTCAAAAGGGTTGTTGGTGAACATTCAAATCTCCTGTAGGGTTAAAGTTGGGGTCACGGACCCATTATCCGTTCAATATTTTCTGGCGGTAAAATCAACCGGCATCATGCAAGTTCGCAGTTGCGACTGCCCACTGTCGATTTGGATTTCACTTGCATATGGCGCGAGCCCTCACGCGTACAAATTTCAATAGCTCCCGACTCATTCGTGTTCTTGCCGATCTGGCCATGGTGGACACGGCCGGGCCGGGAAGTGCCTTTGCCGAAAAGCTTGGGCTGTGGGTGGGCTTCACCGACGCCATTACCCTGCGTGCCGCGCACGATTCGGGTCTGCAAAGCCTGTCCAATATGCCTTCAGGGCAGCCAGGCGTCGCGCGTCAGGCAGTCGCTGAGGAATTCACCCGGGTACGGACCAGCTTGGTGCAGGCGATAGCCCATAACCACTCGGCATCCGGAGCCAGAACCCGAATGGCTCTACCCTCACCAACAGCCGGCGTTTCCTATGACGATGCGATCGCGTATGAGCCGTATCGCAGGTACCATCTCGCGCACCAACGCGACATGGAACTGCAGATTCGGCCACTGCGAACGAAAGTGCGGGAAGTGCTTGCCAACGCATCGCCCGCGCTTAAACAACTTGCCGAACTGGATGCCGCGTTCGACGGAATTCTCAGTGAACGCGAGTGCAAATTGCTCTCAACCTTGCCGCCACTTCTGGAAAAACGTTTCAAGCAGCTCCACAAGGCACACCAACTGGCGCATGTTGACAGCCAGACAGCTGACGCCCCTGATTTGTGGATGAAGTCCGGTGGTTGGCTGGCGCGCTTTTGCGGCGAGCTTCAAGCGGTACTGATCGCGGAACTGGACCTCCGGTTGCAACCGACTGAGGGGCTCATCGAGGCTCTCAAAAACAACATAGAAAATCAGGTATGACCAAGCATTTTTTTACAGGCGCTTTTTTGCTGGGTGTGGCGGCGCTCATTTGGGTGGGTGTCGGATTCGTTGGCTCCAATCTTCTGGCACTGCTGATGACGGCCATCATCGCTGCAGTCTATGCCTTCGGCGCCCTTGAAATGCACCGCTTTCGTCAGACGACGTCTGCGTTGTCGTGCGCCTTGTCCGCGATTCCGGACAGCCTCCACTCTCTTGGAGACTGGTTGCCCAGCGTGCCGGCCTCGCTGCAAAGCGCCGTCCGTTTACGCATAGAAGGCGAGCGCGCCGCCCTGCCAGGCCCCGCGCTGACCCCCTACTTGGTGGGATTGCTGGTGATGCTAGGAATGCTGGGAACTTTTTTGGGTATGGTCGTCACCCTGAACGGAGCTGTATTTGCATTGGAAGGGACGACCGATCTGCAGGCCATACGCTCAGCATTTGCTGCCCCAATCAAGGGATTGGGGCTGGCATTTGGAACATCCGTAGCCGGGGTTGCCACCTCCGCCATGCTGGGCCTGATGTCAGCAGTCAGCCGACGCGAGCGCTTGATGGCAGCGCATCTGCTTGACACCAAAATTGCAACGACATTGCGCAGTTTTTCACTGAGCCACCAACGCCAGGAAACCTTCAAGGCACTGCAACTGCAATCCCAAACGCTACCGCAGGTTGTCGATCAAATGCAAACCATGATGACCCAAATGGAGCGCATGAGCCAGCAGTTGAATGGGCAACTTGTCAGCAATCAGGAGTCATTCCACAGCCATATCCAAGGCGTCTATACCAACCTCGCCAGCTCGGTTGACAAGTCGTTGCGCGACAGCCTGATGCAAAGCGCCCATGTGGCTGGTGAGAGCATCAAACCGGTGGTTGAGGCCGCAATGATGGGCATTGCCCAAGAGGCAAATCTGGCGCACGAGCGGATGACATCCGCGACTCAGCTACAACTCGATGCTCTCACTTCGCGGCTGAGCGCTACGGCCACTGTTGTGGCGCAGACGGTCATGGACACTCTGGTCACGACGGCGCAGACGATCACCGACCAAACGCAAACCAGCGCGCGCAATACGCTTGGCGAGATATCGCGGGTGACGGCTTCCTCCGAAGAATTGATGCGCACCCGAGTCGACTCCGAGGCAAACTGGACCCGGCAGCACGCTGAGCGCATGGACCAGGTGGTCAACCTGTTGCGGACCGAACTCGGCGCACTGCGGGAAGCGGAGGCGCTGCGTGGCAATGCCGCTGTTGAGCGGTTGGGCGAATTGCAAACCGCGTTGACAACCCATCTCACAACCCTGGGCACCGCGCTGGAAGACCCCATCACCCGACTCATCCATACCGCAGCAGAGGCTCCCCGCGCGGCGGCGGAGGTCATAGGGCAATTGCGCAATGAAGTCTCCAACAGTGTGGCGCGGGACAACGCGTTGCTGGAGGAGCGCAGTCGCATCATGGAGACGGTGAGTTCTCTGCTGGACGCAATCAACCATGCATCGGTTGAACAACGCTCAGTCATCGACTCGCTGGTGGCATCTTCAGCGATGGCACTCAACCAGGCTGGCAGCCAATTCTCACATCAAGTGGACGCAGAATCAGCCAAGCTGTCTGACATTGCCGCACACGTGACCAGCAGTGCGGTTGAGGTTTCGAGTCTGAGTGAAACCTTCAGCTTTGCCGTGGGCTCATTCAACGATGCAAACGGGAAGCTGATTGAAAGCCTGCAACGCATTGAAAGCGCGATGGACAAATCAATGACCAGAAGCGATGACCAATTGGCTTACTACGTCGCTCAGGCACGCGAAATCATTGACCTGAGTCTGATGTCCCAGAAAGAAATATTCGAGGAGTTACGCCTGCTTCCCGGCAAGCGGGCTGCGAACGCCTTCGAGGTTGCCAATGGATGACAGTGACGCTGGCATGGAGCAAACCGCTCCGGTCTGGGCCGTTTTTGGCGACCTGATGTCGGGTTTGCTGGGCGCGTTTGTAATGCTGTTGGTCGGCGTTTTGGTGGTCCAACTGGAACTTGCAACACACCTGGAAGACGAGGTGAAGAAACGCCAGGTCGAAGAACGCAGGCGCATCTCCCTGGAAAAAGCGCTGGCAGTTCCACTGGCCGCGGGGCGTATCACGCTCAACAACGGGCGCATTGGCATCAGTGGCAGGGTCTTGTTTTCGTTGAACTCCGATCAATTGCAACCGGACGGCAGACAACTTCTCAATAGCCTGGTCACACCTCTGCGCAGCTATTTGGCTTCGCGCGACGAAATGCTGATGGTCAGCGGCTTTACCGATGACCGGTCTATTCGCACGGGCAACAGCCAATTCGCAGACAACTGGGAGCTGTCAGCGCAACGCGCGTTGACAGTCACCCGCACATTGATCGACGAAGGCATGCCCCCCTCCATGGTGTTCGCTGCTGCGTTTGGCGCCGAGCAGCCGATCGCCGCCAATGCGGATGAAAAAGGTCGCGCCCAAAACCGGCGCGTCGAAATGGCTCCCGTGCCCAAAGCCACCAATTCGAAAGCTTTACCCCATGGGTGAACCGGATCTCGATTTCAGCCAAGCGATCGCCTCTTTGCGCCTCTTGGGTGCGGATCGGTTTGACCCCATCGGACTCCATTACCTGGAAGTGCTTGCTCGTCGCCGGAGCGTCCAACGGGATCGTGTGAAGTGCATTCTTGAGGACAAATTGAAGCAAGCGCTGGATGACTTTGAGCAGCGCTTTCAACTATCGCAATGCAACACGAAGGGCGCGATCTCGCTATCACGCGTTGGGGAGCACGAATCTTTGCGCGAGCTTACCCGTCATATGACAGATCATTCCACGGAGTATTCGGACCGAAGTTCGCCAGAAAATGTCGACTCTCGCGCCGAGTTGAAGTCCGTGCGGCAGTTCCGAAATACATGGTCCAAACTCAGCGCAAACAAGCAGGTGACCCAAGCGCTTGACCGGGCTCCCAGAAACGCGGGCCCGATCAATTCCCACATGCTGGTACTGCGCTCCCTTGCTTTGATGCGAGAGCTATCGCCGGATTATCTCAACCGGTTTGTGTCCTACGTCGATACCCTGCTGTGCCTTGATCAGGGTGACAAGAAAAAGCAAACCACGGTGAAGACGACGGTGGTTTCCAAACCACGAAGCACCACGCAGAAGCGACTGACAACCTGAAACCATGGCGAAAAGCGCGGGAAAGTAGTTGATTGGCACCAACGCAGCACCTATGAGATCTTTCAAAGTTCGGCCCAGGCTTTTGGCGACAAGACCGCACTGAGCTTTTTGCGAGCGGCCAATCCGGATAACGAGCCTGTTCGTTGGTCGTATGCCGATTTGCTGGCCGGTATCAATCAAACGGCCAATCTGTTGCACCGCATCGGCGTGCTGCCAGGCGATGCCATTGGCGTGTTGCTACCGGGCTGCATGGACTACCACTTGGCGCTATGGGGCGGCGAGGCGGCCGGCATTGTGCAGCCGCTCAACCCACTTCTCAGCGACGAGAAGCTGGTGTCCTTACTCAACGCCGGCAAAGCCAAAGTTCTGTTTGCCTGGGGCTCTGACGATGATGCCGGCATTTGGTCCAAGGCCTTGCGGATACGCAGAAAGGTGCCCACGCTGACGCAGGTGCTACGCGTGGCGCCATTCGACGGAACACCCGCTGAACCCATGCCCGAAGGCGTGCTCGACTTTGAAAGAGAGCGCAGGGAAGAGTGCAGCGACAGGCTGCTCAGTGGCCGCAACATTTCCTCAGACGACATTGCGGCCTATTTCCATACTGGAGGCACCACCGGTACACCCAAACTGGCGCGCCACAGCCATGGTGCCCAGGTGTTCACTGCCTGGGTCTGCGTGCAGTTGCAAGGCACGCGCGCCGACGACATAGTTCTCAATGGCTCCCCTTTGTTCCACGTAGCGGGTGTGCTGCCTGGGGCATTGACTTCGTTTGCGGCTGGGTCCGAGGTGGTCATGCCGACCACGGCACTGTTTCGCAACCGAGAGGTCATCGCCAATTACTGGCGCCTGGTGGAACGTTTCCGTGCTACGGTCGTGTCGGCCGTTCCGACGGTGCTGGCGGCGCTGGCCAACGTGCCGGTGGGTGACGCGGACATCTCCACTTTGCGCTATTGCCGCACTGGGGCGGCCCCATTGAGTCCGGTTTTGGCGGCGCGCTTTGAAAGCCAATTTGGAATACACGTGCATGAGAGCCTTGGCATGACGGAAATGGCCGGTATATCGACCATCACCCCGCCTGGCGTCAATGCGCCGGTGGGTTGTGTCGGGTTTCGCCTCCCGTACACACAGATGCGCGTGGTGTCACTGGACGAAGGCGGCAACCCAACGGAGCGCGACATGGCAAACGGGGAGCAAGGCATGGTCATCTTCAAATCACCCAATCTGTTCTCGGGTTTCGTGGATCCCAACGACAACCAACACGCCTTGACTGCTGATGGCTGGTTGGCAACGGGGGACCTGGGCTGGCTGGATGACCAGGGGCGCCTGAACCTGAGCGGTCGCTCCAAAGACCTGATCACTCGCAGCGGGCACAACATCGACCCCAAGGTCATCGAAGACGCCATGGCCAGCCATCCCGCAGTGCAGCATTGTGCGGCCGTTGGCGAGCCCGATGCGTATGCCGGCGAATTGCCCGTGGCATTTGTCACGCTCAAGCCAGGTGCACAGACCAACGAAGCTGAACTACTGGCCTATGTGCGCGATCGCGTCGACGAGCCACCCGCCAGGCCCAAGTCGGTGACTGTGCTGCCAAACATGCCCATGGCGCTTGTGGGCAAGATCTTTAAGCCCGAGCTGCGCCAATTGGCGGCCACGTCCAAGCACAACTCCTCGGGCAGCGGCTCCAATGGCTGACCCGCGCTGTGCCCAGCGAAAATTACCCAAAATGGGGTTAAAGATGGCAGTTTTTCGTCTTGCAGACACGATTGGGATCGAAAAGTGCCTCTAGCCCACGTTATCATTGCGCAACATGCTATCAATAAAATAGCGCACTATGCGAAATTTCCGTTGCGCCCAGTGGCTATAGAGCGGTCAACGTCGCCCAAGTCAGGATAGGTCGTGCTGCCAGACCCTAAGCTGTCCTTGCGCAAACGCCACGCCTTGCGCGTGGCGCTGAGCTATTACGTCACCAATGGCCTCTCTGCTGCGCTGGGCCTGCTGCTGATATCGGCTGGCGTGCACCTGTGGCTGGGGGAGTTTGCCGCAGCCGCGGCCTCGGTGGGTGTGGTTGTTTGTATTCCACCAGACCAACCCGCTCCCAAGCACGGAAAGTTCTGGCAGCTGCTGCCCGCGTTGCTGATCGGGCTGCCACTTTTTTATGGCGTGCAGGTGTTGCATGCCTCCCCAATCGGCCTGGGCCTGTTGCTGGTGCCGGCCAGCTTCATGGCGTTTCTGGCGGGCGCCTGGGGCAAGCGCGGCCTGCCTATCTCGATGTCCATCATGTTTGCTCTGGTGTTTTCGATGGCGGTGCCAGACCACACCAACAGCGCAACCAACCTGACCACCTGCCTTTACTTCACCTTGGGTTCAGCGTCCTATCTGGTATGGGCGACACTGGCCAATACCCTGCTCAATGCGCGCTACCGGGTGCAGATGCTAGCCGACACCCTGCTGGCGCTGGCAATGCTGATGCGCACGCAGGCCCGGCAATTCGAGGTGGAATCTTCAAACCCATCGGACATCGAAACGCCTCTGATTGGCGCCCTGCTGCAACAGCAGGCAGCCCTGGCCGACCAGTTACAAACCGCACGCGACATCCTGCTGGAGGCGCCCCGCACACAACGCCGCCAGCAGTTGGCCACGATGTTGCTGCGGGTTCTGGAAATGCGCGATCACCTGCTGGTATGCGAGTTGGATCTGGACGCCTTGAAATCGCACGCGGCCCAGGCCCCGGTGCTGCTCGCCCTGCGTGATGTGTTACAAGGACTGGCCGATGCCATTGAACGACTGGCCGACGCCTTGTTGACGGGGCGCGCGCCCGAGCCCATTGCAAGTCTCAGGCACCAACTGGCCAGTCTGCAGCGACCCGACGATGCCATTCCCCGGCTGGCCACAGAAGCAGGCCCAGCCCCTGCCATGCTGGCCAGAGGGATCGCCAGCCGCATCGGCTACCTCAATGACGAAACACTGCACCTGATCGCACTGGCGCGCTCAGAGGTGGCACCCGACGTGGGACTGGTGCGCACCAACTGGGAACTGTTTGTGAGCCCCACCACGTGGTCCTGGAAACCCTTCATGGCCCTGTGGCACTGGAACGCGCCGCCCCTGCGCCACGCCATTCGCGCGGCGCTGGCCATTGCCACGGCCTACGCGTTTGGCCTTACAACGCCGTGGGGCACGCACGACTACTGGATCTTGCTGACCATCGTGGTGGTCTTGCGCGGCAGCCTGGCCCAAACGCTGGAGCGGCGCAACAGCCGCGTCCTGGGTACCATGATAGGTTGTGGTCTGGCGGGCCTGCTGCTATTTGCCCACACACCACCGCTGATGCTGCTTATGCTTGCCACCCTGGCACAAGCGTTTGCACACGCCTTTGCGGTCAAGCGTTACCTCGTAACGGCCGTGGCCGCAACGGTGCTGGGCCTGCTGCAAGTGCATATGCTCAATGCCGGAACCACCCCCAGTTTTGACGTGCTGGAGCGCATGTCGGACACGCTGATCGGTGTGGCCATCGCATGGGCCTTCAGTTACGTACTGCCATCGTGGGAGCGCACCCAGATTGCCGCGCTGGTGCAGCGTACCCTGGCTGCACAGGCGCGCCACGCACGTGAAGCGTTGGGGCTCTGGCAACTGAATGCTGTAGACAACGAGCCGGAGTTGCAGTGGCGCCTGGCCCGGCGTGAAGCCTACGACGGCCTGTCAGCACTGGTGCAGGCCACCCAACGCTCCCTTTCAGAACCACGTGCCGTGCGCCCACCGCTGGAGTCTTTGGGGCGCTTGCTGGCCTACAGCTACCAGCTACAGGCGCAGCTGACCACCGTCAAGACCCTGTTGCTGCAACGGCGGGGGCGCCTGGCGCACGACCAGGTCGATGCGCCCTTGAAAGAGGCCGCGCAGTCCATTGCCGACGTGCTCACGCAGCACCAATTGCCCGCGCCGACGGAACCCCGTTTGATCGCTGCAGATCATCCGGTCGAGTTGCCCGATCCGTTTTCGGGTGATCTCAGCCCCTGGCTTTTGCGGCGTCTGGAGCTATCGTCCAACATTGCCGTGCAACTGCGCCGCAGTGCAGACCAGGTAGCGGCAGAGCTAGCATGTGGGCGATTGAGCTGATTGAATGAGGTCAATTGCGGGCTACGCACTGATATATATTGGCAGATTCAAGTACAAAGTGCAACGGAATGCAGTGTAAGTGGTCTCACAGGTAGGTTGTAGAACACCTCATGCGGTGTGCGATAGCCCAGGCACTTTCGAGGCCGGTGATTGAGCAGGTACACCGCTTCATCGACCTGAC
>CAJAVE010000290.1 GCA_903945325.1 uncultured beta proteobacterium
AGCGCACTCGATGGTCTCGCCGACCGACGGCAATTCGCCCGACACTACCATCAGCAAGCCTGCCAGCGTGTTGTAGCGGCCACGGTCTTCTTGTGGCAGGTCGTCAAGGTCCAGGCGTGCCTTGAGTTCGCCCACCGGCATGAGGCCGTCGAGTTCCCACGAGCCGTCTGGCATATGGGTGGCCCAAGCCTGGGTCTGGGCATCAGGTTTGAGTTCGCCGGTAATAGCCTCCAGGAGGTCGTGCGGAGTGAGTAGCCCCTGCACTACGCCGTATTCATCCACCACAAAAACCATGCGCGCCGACTTGGTACGGAATTGCTCGATCAACTCCATGCCACTCAGCGTTTCGGGCACAAAGGCCGCAGGCTCGGCGATCGATTCAATACTGCCTTCATGATTCACGCCCAGCTCCAGCAGGCGCGCCACGCTGATTAAGCCCACGACCTGATCCAGTGAGCCGCGACACACCGGGTACCAGGAATGGGCACCGTTGTTTCCGCCCGTGCTGGCCTGAGCCAGGCATTGCGAAACACTGGCAGATGCGTCCATCCACTCGATATCAGAGCGCGGCAGCATCATCGACGGCAACGTGCGGTCGTCCAAACTGAACACGTTACGCACCATCTGGTGCTCATGCTGCTCAATGATGCCGGCGTCCACACCCTCTTCCAGGCTGGCCGATATTTCAGCTTCGGTCACACCGCGGGTATCGGTAGTGTCGATGCGCAACAGTCGCAGCATGGCGTGCGTACAAACGGAGAGCAATCGGACAAACGGCTTGGCCACTATGGCCATCCAGGTCATGGGCCGTGAGACCAGCCGCGCTACGGTCTCGGGGTACAACTGCCCGATGCGCTTGGGCACGAGCTCACCGAACAGAATGGTGACAAAGGTGATGACGGTCACCACCACGGCGGTAGCGGAAACTTCGGACACACGGTGCGAGATGGCCAGATGGGCCTGCAACCACTGCGACAGGTCATCGCTGAATGCGGCTTCTCCCACAATGCCGTTGAGCATGCCAATGGACGTAATTCCCACCTGAACGGAGGACAGAAATTGGGTGGGATTCTCCAGCAGAGTCAACGCGGCCAGCGCCCCTTTGTCACCCGCGTCGGCCATGTTTTGCAAACGCACTTTGCGGCTGGCGGTGAGCGCCAGCTCTGACATGGCAAACGCGCCATTGAGGAGCGTCAGCACCACGATCAAAAGAAATTCCATGAAACCCAAGCGAGAATGAAGACATGGCACTTTACATGATTGGCGATGTGCAGGGTTGCGACGCAGCGCTGCAGCGATTGCTGGACACCATTAATTTCTCACCCAGCCGCGACAGGTTGTATTTGCTGGGCGACCTGGTCAACCGTGGCCCGGACTCGGCTGGTGTGCTGCGTCGGCTGATGGGTTATGGCGATTCGGCGCACTGCCTGCTGGGCAACCATGACCTGAACCTGCTGGCGGTGGCCCAGGGCACCCGCAAGCCCCATCGCAAGGACACGCTGGAGAGCGTGCTCAATGCTGCCGACGGCAACGCCATGTTGCACTGGCTATGCCACCAAAAAATGGCCATTCAGCTACCCCGCGCTGACAAGCCTCTGCTGATGGTGCATGCCGGTGTGCTGCCCACCTGGACCATGAAGCAAACCTTGGCCCTGGCGCAAGAGATTGAGGCCGAACTGCAAAGCACCCGGATCGCCGCATTTCTGCAGGCGATGTACGGCAATACCCCGGCACAGTGGTGCGACTCACTCTCCGGCATGGACCGCCTGCGAACGATCGTCAACGCTCTGACAAGACTGCGTTTTTGTACGGCTCAAGGCGAAATGGAATTTGAAACGACCGAAGGCGCAGGCGCATGCCCGGTTGGCTACATGCCTTGGTTTGACGTGCCAGATCGCCAGACAGCGAACGTAACCGTTGCCTTTGGACACTGGTCTACATTGGGCTGGCTTGACAGGTCTGACGCCATTTCAATGGATACCGGCTGTGTCTGGGGCGGATGCCTGAGCGCACTGCGCTTCAACCTGCAGGATGCAGCGCAGGAACTGATCCAGGTGAAATGCCAGGCCGCACAGCAGCCGGGCAAATAATCAAGTCGACTTGAACAGCGCCGCCACCTTGAGCTTGGGCTTGATGTTGGCCGAAATGCTGCGCGCCGCCGGGCGAGCCGAGGCTTCCCAGGATGGTGCGGCGGACTCGGTCACCACTGGTGCTTCATAGGGTTTGTCAAAAAACGGGTCCCGCGTCACTTGCGCAGGACGCGCATAGTTGCTGCGCGGAGCCTGTGGCGAGCGCGTGGTGTAGGTATCGTCACGGGTAGCACGGCTGCTGTCACCCCGGCCCGTGCGGCCACCGCTTCGGCCATTGTCACCGCCGGTGTTTTCACCTTCGTGCGAGTACATGCGACGACCGTCGTTGATACGACCCTGCTTGCGAATATCGGGGGCGTCTTCGTCGTACTCCACCGCTTCCAGCTCGATCTTGGTCTTGATCAGCTTCTCGATGTCACCCACCAGACGGGCATCGTTATTGCCACCAACAAAGCTCACGGCCAGACCGGCTGCGCCCGCACGACCGGTGCGGCCAATGCGGTGGATGTAATCTTCGGCGTTGAACGGGATGTCGAAATTGAACACGCAGGGCACGTCCTTGATGTCCAGGCCACGGGCCGCCACGTCGGTACACACCAACAGATCCACTTCGCCCTTCTTGAACGCCTCCAGCGCTTTCAAACGTTCGTCCTGGCTCTTGTCACCGTGCAGCGCCGTGGTTTTCAGGCCTTCGCGCTCCAGGGTACGGGCCAGACGGGCACAGCCCAACTTGCTGTTCAC
>CAJAVE010000291.1 GCA_903945325.1 uncultured beta proteobacterium
CTTGGGGAACTCCTTGGCGATTTTTTCAATGCTGGAAGCCTGGCCAAATCCAATGCCAATGATGGGGCTGGAGCCGCGTTCGGCCATGCGGCGAATGGCCTGCTCGCGCTGGGATTCGTTGGAAATTTCAAACTCAAGGTAAGGCTTGCCGGTTTCTTTCTTCCACATTTCCATACCGCGGTAAGCGGCTTCGTTGAATGACTTGTCAAACTTGCCACCCATATCGAAAACCACAGCAGGCTCAGCAGCCGCCGAAAAACCAGCCGCCAATGCGGCGCACAGCAAACCCAGACGCGCGATGTTCTTGAAACTCATATCAAACCCTTATTCATTGCGAAAGCAGAAAGACAGAAAGCACTTTAGCGTAACGGTACCGCAATTTCCCTGCCAGCAGGATGATTCCCTGGCAGCAAGCCTTCAAAGATTGCATTTTCCACTACACAATCGAAGCCCATTGCAAACCGACACACGGAGAACTTCATGATACTGGTAGCAGGCTCCGCCAATCTGGACTTTGTGGTCCGCGCCCATCACATTCCCGGCCCAGGCGAGACCGTGCTGGGCCGCTCGTTTGAGACCTTCCCCGGTGGCAAGGGCGCCAACCAGGCCGTTGCCTGCGCCCGGGCTGGCGGCGCAGCCACCCGATTTCTGGCAGCCATGGGTGAGGACGCCTTTGCAGACCCTATCGAAGCCTCATTGCGCCAAGCCAAAGTCGACCTGAGCATTGTGCGTATCCCCAACCTACCGACCGGAACGGCATTTATCTGCGTTTCGGACGATGCCGAAAACGCCATCACCGTGGCACCAGGCGCGAACCTGAGTCTGGGGCGTGAGCATCTGCCCGATCTGGCGGGCGTAACCCATTTGCTGATGCAACTCGAAATACCGCTTTCTACTGTCACTGCTTATTCCAATGCGGCGCGTCAGCAGGGTGTGGCCGTGGTCCTCAATGCCGCGCCGGTGCAGGAGCTGCCAGCCAGGTTGCTGGAATTAATCGACATCCTAGTGCTTAACGAAGGCGAGCTTGCGTCCTTGTCTGGTACCGGCGCCAGTGTGGCAAAGAGCCTGGAACGCATCGCGGTGCCCACCGTGGTGGTAACCCTGGGTGCACGGGGATGCTGTGCGCGCCACGATGGCCAATTTCTGTTGCAGCCCGGATTTGACGTGGACCCGGTGGACACAACCGCCGCTGGCGACAGCTTTTGTGGCAGCCTGGTTGCCGCTTTGAGCACTGGAGCAGACATGCCGCAGGCCTTGCGAAGGGCTTGTGCAGCAGGGGCTCTGGCTTGCACGCGCCTGGGCGCACAGACCAGTATTCCGGATGCTGCGGAAGTCAGCGACTTTTTGAATTGCCAACCGCCTGCCAACCCGGCCACAATCAGCGCCCTGCAAACCTACTGTGGTTTGCCATCCGCAACACTTTGATGATCAACACCTGATGAGCACTGTTCCCCGCAAAGTCATTTTTGACACCGATCCTGGCGTTGATGACGCCATCGCACTGTATTTCGCACTGGCGCACCCCGATATTGACGTAGTGGGCATCACCACAACCTTTGGCAACGTGTCCGTTGCACAGGCCGCCACCAATGCGCTCTACCTTACCGCCCTGGTCAACCGCGACATTCCGGTTACACGCGGCGTCGCCACACCCTGGGTGAAGCCGGGCGAGCCGCCGCCGGACTTCATCCATGGCGCCGATGGCTTGGGCAATCTGAACAGCCGCAGGGCCACGTCAAACCAACTGGACCCGCGCGCTTCGGCACAGTTCATCGTGGATACGGTCCGCGCCCAGCCCGGCGAAATCACGCTGGTGGCGGTTGGCCCGCTGGGCAACCTGAACCTGGCACTCAAGTTGGACCCCGAACTGCCCAAAATGGTGCGAGAAGTCATCATCATGGGCGGCACGGTGGTTGAGCCCGGCAATGTGTCCCCAGTGGCCGAGGCCAATATCTGGAACGATCCGCATGCCGCGGATGCCGTGTTTACCGCCCCCTGGAAGCTCACCATGGTCGGGCTGGACGTGACGCACCGCGTGGTGACCGATCTGGCCCTGTTCAAGAAAATTGCCGACCACCACCGCCATATCGCCACGGACACGCTGCACCACGCGGTGGCTTTTTATGCCACGTTTTACAGCGGCCTGCACAAGCATCTGGCGCTCAACCCGGGTTGCTTTGCGCACGACCTGTTGGCTTTCATCTACCTAGTCAGGCCAGAACTGTTTACGCTGGAGAGCGGTGGCATCCGCGTGGCAACCGATGGCATGGCCCAGGGGCAGACCATGATGAATCGCCGTGGCTTCATTGACTACCCACAGGCTGGGTGGGGCAGGCACCTGCCCATGACCGACGTGTGCATGCAAGTGGATGAGCCTGGTTGCCTGGCGTTGTTCGAGCAAACGATGTTGTCGGATTGGATGAAGATCTGACGACCGGACGACGAGCCCATGCTTTGGATAGCGTCTTTATGCACTATTGGAATATGGAAATAGCAAAAAAATAGTTTTCAATCTATGCAGGGACACCTACAGTCCCCCCCATGCACGAATTAGCGTTTGTTTTAGCGGGGTTTTTTGTAGGCGTCATCGTCGGTTTGACCGGCGTGGGTGGCGGCTCGTTGATGACCCCCATCCTGATCTTCTTCTTTGGCGTCAAGCCCTACCTGGCGGTGGGGACGGACCTGCTGTTTGCCGCATTCACCAAGATGGGTGGCACCATCAAGCTGGCGCGCTCCAGGCACATTGACTGGCCGGTGGTGCTGAACCTGTCGGCGGGCAGCATTCCGGCTTCGCTGATCACCTTGTATGTGTTGCACAACGTGGGCGCCGCCAGCCAGCCAGTACAGAAAATCATGACCACCGCGCTGGGCGTCGCCCTGTTGCTGACGGCCGCTGCCACCTTGTACAAGGTCATTCACGGCAAGGTCACGCCGACCACCATTGCCAAGGGTCAGGAAGCCGCTGCAGCGCGCCCCCGCCACTGGAGTCTGCCCGTGGTGTTTGGCGCCGTCATTGGCACCCTGGTCACGCTCACCTCGGTGGGCGCAGGCGCCATTGGCGTCACCGTGCTGATGATTCTCTACCCCCTGTTGCCCCTGCCCCGCATCATTGCGGCCGACATTGCCTACGCCGTGCCACTGACGCTGGTCGCCGGCTTCGGCCACGCCTCGCTGGGCTCGGTGGACTGGCCCATGCTGGCCAGCCTGCTGGCAGGCTCCCTGCCCGGCATCTGGGTTGGCTCGCACCTGATGTCCAAAACGCCTGAGCGCGTGATTCGTTCGCTGCTTTCCGTTCTCCTCGCCTACGCCGGCTTCAAGCTGATTGCCCTCTGATATGTACCAATACACTGAATTCGACCGCCATTTCATCCAGAGCCGCGCAGCGCAACACCGCGACCAACTCGAGCGCAATCTGGCCGGCACGCTGAGCGACGACGATTTCCGACCCCTGCGCCTGCAAAACGGCTGGTACATCCAGCGTTATGCACCCATGCTGCGAGTGGCCGTGCCCTATGGTGAAATCTCCAGCAGGCAGCTGCGCGTGTTGGCAAGAATTGCCCGCGAATACGATCACCCCACCAAGGCAGTGTTTGACAAGGCCATTGGCACGCAAGCCACCTGGGGCACCACCCACCTGCCGGTGGGCTACGGCCACTTCAGCACCCGCCAGAACGTGCAGTTCAACTGGATTCCCCTGGAAAAAAGCGCCGATGTGATGGATCTGCTGGCCAGCGTGGACATGCATGGCATCCAGACCAGCGGCAACTGCATCCGCAACATCACCAGTGATGAGCTGGCCGGCATTGCACCCGATGAGATTGCCGACCCACGCCCGTTTGCCGAAATCCTGCGCCAGTGGAGCACCTTGCACCCCGAGTTCGCCTTTTTGCCACGCAAGTTCAAGATTGCCATCACCGGCGCCACTGAAGACCGCGCCGCCACCGCCTGGCATGACGTGGGCTTGCACCTGATTAAAAACGCATCCGGCGACCTCGGCTTCAAAGTCCTGGTCGGCGGCGGCATGGGCCGCACCCCCATCATTGGCACCACTATCCGCGAATTCCTGCCCTGGAACCAGATCATGAATTTTCTGGAAGCCGTGGTGCGCGTCTACAACCGGTGGGGCCGCCGCGACAACCTGTACAAGGCGCGCATCAAGATTCTGGTCAAAGCGGAAGGTCAACGCTACATCGACGAGGTGGAGGCCGAGTACCAGCAGATCATCACCACCGACGGCGCTCCACACACCATCCCCCAGGCCGAGCTGGATCGTGTTTCAGCATCATTTGTGCCTCCAGCCCTCGTAGAACGTGCGCAAGCAGCTATCAATTCTGTAGCGACTGCGGTGCCTGCCGACCGCCGAAAAGACTATGAGCGCTGGCTCAAGCAAAACGTGGCCACCCACAAAAACCCTGCCCTGCGCGCCGTGACCCTGTCGTTCAAGCGCCTGGGCTATGCACCCGGCGACGCCGATGCCGACCAGTTGGACACGGCTGCCGCTCTGGCAGAGGAATTCAGCGCTGGCGAAGTGCGCGTCACGCACGACCAGAACCTGCTGCTGCCCTGGGTGCACGCCAGCGACCTGCCCGCCTTGTGGGTGGCCGCCAGCCACGCCGGTCTGGCGCGTAGCAATATCCGCCTGCTGACCGACATGATTGCCTGCCCGGGGGGCGACTTCTGCGCGCTGGCCAATGCGCGCTCCATCCCGATTGCCGCAGCCATCACCGAGCGCTACCAGGACATGGACGAGCTGCATGACCTGGGCGAGATTGACCTGCACATCAGCGGCTGCATCAACTCCTGCGGCCACCACCACAGCGGCCACATCGGCGTGCTGGGCGTGGACAAGGACGGACGGGAGTGGTACCAGGTCTCGCTGGGCGGCTCGGACGGCTCAACCCTGAGCGGCACCGCCGTGCCGGGCAAGGTGGTCGGGCCGGCATTTGGCGCTCTGGAAGTGCCAGGCGTGATTGAAGCCGTGCTCGACACCTACCGCCTGTATCGCCAGAACGGCGATTCCTTTATAAACACCCTCAAGCGCGTGGGTTTTGACGTCTTCAAGAACGCCGCCAACGCAGCCCGCTTGCTTGAGAAGCACGAAGAATTGAGCGTCTTGCCCAAAGCACCCAACTTTGCCCGCGATGCACAGGAAGCCTGAACTATGAAATTAATAGCTGCTCACGCAGATTCCACGGGGGATACAGCCATAGATGACCAAAATTCTGTGGCCATTGCCAATGATGTGGACCCCGCCAGCCTGAAACTTGACGGTGTGATCCGCATCGATCTGAACTTCCCCAAGTTCACCGATGGCCGCGCCTACAGTCAGGCCTTCTTGCTGCGCCGCCGTCTGGGCTTTGCCGGCGAGCTAAGGGCTACCGGCGATGTGCTGATTGACCAGCTGGTGCAGATGGAGCGCACTGGCTTTGACGCCGCCGTGCTGCGTGCCGACCAGAACATCGAGTTTGCGCAACGCCAGTTTGACCGCTACCGCGGGTTCTACCAGGGAGACGCCGTGACCGTTCAACCCCACTTTGCGCGCCAAGGAGCAGCAGCATGAGCGACACGACAACTTCCGCGGTTGGCCGATTTGTCGTGCCCGTGCAGCCCGCCGGGATCGCCCTAGCACGCAATGCCCAGCCCAGCAGCGACTATGACCTCAAGCTGGCCGAAGCCCAGCGTGTGCTGACCCAAGCCGCTGCGCAGTTTGCTGGCGTGGGCGGTGGCGCAGCAACCATCACCCAGGCCTCCAGCCTGGGCGCGGAAGACGTGGTCATCAGCCACCTGATCAACAGCCTGCAACTCGACATCGGCATCTTCGTGCTGGAAACCGGTGCGCTGCACCAGGACACACTGGATCTGCTGGAGCGTTTTAAAGCCTCCAGCCGCAGCCCGGTCACGGTGTACCAACCGGTCGCCGAAGCGGTGATCCAGTTTGTCGAACGCGAAGGCAAGGACGCGATGGTCAAGAGCATCGCCCTGCGCAAGGCCTGCTGCGGCATCCGCAAGATGGAGCCGCTGGAGCGCGCCCTTCAAGGCAAGGACGCCTGGGTAACGGGCCTGCGCCGCGAGCAATCGGGCGCGCGCGCCGATGTGCCGCTGGTGGATACGTCAGAGCCGCGCACGAAGTTCAATCCGCTGGCCAACTGGACATGGGGCGATGTGTGGCACTGCATCCAGCAAAACAAGCTGGACTACAACCCCCTGCACGACCAGTTCTACCCCAGCATTGGCTGCGAGCCCTGTACGCGCGCCGTGACCGCGGGCGAAGACTTTCGCGCAGGCCGCTGGTGGTGGGAGGCCAACCTGGAAGGCGGAGCCGCCAAAGAATGTGGACTGCATGTGCAAGGTGCACCGCACGCCAAGGCAACCGAATCACTTGAAGAATCAAAAGCATGAACGCAATGACCGAACCCAGCCATTTTGAGCGACTCTCTAACCAGCACCTGGATGCGCTGGAAGAGGAAACCATCTTTATCCTGCGCGAGGTGGCCGCCGTCTCTGAACGGCCTGCACTGCTGTTTTCCGGTGGCAAGGACTCTCTGGTCATGCTGAAATGTGCCGAGAAGGCGTTCGGTGTGGGAAGAATCCCCTACCCGCTCTTGATGATCGACACCGGACACAACTTCCACGAAGTGACCGACTTCCGCGATTTCCGCGCCCAGGAGCTGGGTGCCGACCTGATCGTGCGCAGTGTCGAGGACTCCATGGCCCGCGGCACCGTGCGCCTGGCCCACCCGGGCGAGAGCCGCAATGTGCACCAGTCCGTCACCCTGCTGGAAGCGATTGACGAGTTCCGCTTTGACGCCCTGATCGGAGGCGCCCGCCGCGATGAGGAAAAGGCCCGCGCCAAAGAGCGCATCTTTTCCCACCGCGACAGCTTTGGCCAATGGCAGCCCAAGGCCCAGCGCCCCGAGCTGTGGACGCTGTTCAACACGCGTCTGCAACCCGGTGAGCACTTTCGCGTGTTCCCGATCAGCAACTGGACCGAGCTGGACGTGTGGCAGTACATCGAGCGTGAAAAGATCGCCCTGCCTTCGCTCTACTACACCCACAAACGTGACGTGGTCGAACGCAAAGGCCTGCTGGTTCCAGTGACCGAGCTGACTCCAGCCAAAGCCGACGAGACCGTGCAATCGCGCGACGTGCGTTTTCGCACGGTGGGCGATATCACTTGCACATGCCCTGTCGAAAGCCTGGCTGCCACGGCTGCCGACATCGTGATCGAAACCCTGGCCGCCGACGTGAGCGAACGCGGCGCCACCCGCATGGACGACAAAACATCCGAAGCCTCGATGGAAAAACGCAAGAAAGACGGGTATTTTTAATATGACAACCACTATAAATTCGATAGCTTCTTACGCACATTCCACGGGGTCTGGCAGCCAATATGACACTTCATCCGCCCTGCGCTTCATCACCTGCGGCAGTGTGGACGATGGCAAGAGCACGCTAATTGGCCGCCTGTTGGTGGACAGCCGCTCGGTGCTGCAGGACCAGTTGGCCAATGTGTCCAAAAGTGGCGAGGCTGACCTGGCGCTATTCACCGACGGCCTTAGCGCCGAGCGCGAACAAGGCATCACCATCGACGTGGCTTACCGCTACTTCGCCACGCCTGCGCGCAAATTCATCATCGGTGATGCACCCGGCCACGAGCAGTACACCCGCAACATGGTCACTGCAGCCAGCAGCGCCCACGCGGCAGTGGTGCTGGTGGACGCCACCAAACTGAAGTGGAATGTGGACGGTCTGGTGGAACTGCTGCCCCAGACTCGCCGCCACTCGCTCCTGGTCAATCTGTTACGCGTGCCGGGCATCATCTTCGCGGTGAACAAGCTCGACGCGCTGGGCGACGACGCCACTGCCGCGTTTGAAAAGATCCGCGCAGCGCTCCAGGCATTTGCAGAACATGCCAACATTGCCGTCACCGCCACCATCCCGATGTCCGCCCTCAAAGGCCACAACGTGGTCAGCGCCACGCCCGGCTGGTGCGGCTACCACGGGCCTAGCCTGCTGAGCTTGCTGGAAACCTTGCCGGTGACAGCAGCAGAGACCGATGTGCCTTTCAGCTTCCCGGTGCAATGGGTGGAGAAGTTTCATTCGTCCAGCGATACATCACAGGGTCGCCGCGTTTTCTGGGGCCGTGTGGCTACCGGCAGCGTGCAGCCCGGCGACACCGTTTCGGTCCTTCCCAGCGGCCAGACCGCCAAGGTCGCGCAAGTGCTGAACCACGCCCGCGTGCCCAAAACCGTGGCCGCAGGACACGGCGCTGGCATCGTGCTGGATCGCGAAGTCGACATATCCCGTGGCGACTGGCTGCTGGCCCAGGCACCGTCCATCGCTGCAAGCGACGATGAATTTGCCGACACCCCCGCACCCAAGGCCTTTGTGACACCCACCCGCGACATCAAGGCCACTGTGGCGTGGATGGACGACGAGCCGCTGGTTGCCGGGCGCGTGTACTTGGCGCTGCACGGCCACAGCTGGATCAAGGCCAAGGTCAAGCACATAACCCACAGTCTGGATGTCAACACTCTGGAAGAACACGATGCCAACCAGATCCTGCCCAACGCCATCGGCCATATTGAGCTGACCCTGCAGGAACCGATTGCGGCGATTCCTTACGCTCAAAGCCGCGTGCTGGGTGCGCTCATATTGGTGGATACTGCGAGCCACAAGACCTCTGGCGCGCTGCTTTTGAATTGAACTGCAACAAGAATTCAAGCGGTAATCCCCCTACAGGCTGACCGCCGTGACAGGTTCGGTAAGCAAATGCCAATAAAATCAAGGGGTTGTTAATACTTCCCTGCCCTAAAACACAAAATGACCCATACCGTCACCGAAGCCTGCATCAAGTGCAAGTACACCGACTGCGTCGACGTGTGCCCCGTGGATTGCTTCCGCGAAGGCCCCAATTTTTTGACCATCGATCCCGATGAGTGCATCGACTGCGCGGTCTGCATCCCCGAGTGCCCGGTGAATGCCATCTATGCCGAAGAGGACGTGCCGTCCGACCAGCGCCACATGACCAAGCTCAACGCCGAGCTGGCCAAGTTGCCAAACTGGACCAGCATCACCAAGCGCAAGGCCGAGCTTCCAGAAGCTGACGAGTGGAAAGACAAGACTGGCAAACTGCAGTTCTTGATCCGCTAAGAGCCCGGTCTCAGTGACCATCGAAACCGATGCCGTCATCATCGGCGCAGGCCCGGTGGGCCTGTTCCAGGTGTTCGAGTTGGGCCTCCTTGAAGTCAAGGCCCATGTCATTGACTCCCTGCCACATCCGGGCGGCCAGTGCGTGGAGTTGTACCCCGACAAGCCCATCTACGACATCCCGGCGGTACCGGTGTGCACCGGCCAGGAGCTGACGGACAACCTGCTCAAGCAGATTGCGCCCTTTGGTGCCACCTTTCACTATGGACAGGAAGTCACCACCGTCGAGCAGCAGCCCGATGGCCGTTTTCTGGTTGAAACCAGTCAAAACACCCGCTTTCTCACCAAGACCATTTTCATTGCGGCGGGTGTTGGCGCCTTTCAGCCACGCACACTCAAGGTGGATGGGCTGGAGAAGTTTGACGGCGGCCAGTTGACCTACCACGTCAGGAATCCGGCCGACTACGCCGGCAAGAACCTGGTCATCGTGGGTGGCGGTGATTCGGCTTTGGACTGGGCCCTGAACTTTTGTGCAGGAAATCATGATGGCAATCCGCACAAAGCCGAGAGTGTCATCCTGATCCACCGCCGCGACGGTTTCAAGGCCGCGCCGGCCAACGTGACCAAAATGCGCGCGCTGTGCGAGGCCATGGAGATGCAGTTTCTGGTCGGTCAGGTCACAGGATTTGAGGAAGCCAATGGCCGCCTGAGCGAACTCAAGGTCACCGGCTCGGATGGCATCACCCGCCTGGTTCCCCTGGATATGCTGCTGGTGTTTTTTGGTCTCTCGCCCAAGCTCGGCCCCATCGCCAATTGGGGGCTTGAGATCGACCGCAAACAGCTCGCAGTGGACACCGAAAAGTTTTCCACCAGCGTGCCCGGCATTTTTGCCGTGGGCGACATCAACATCTACCCGGGCAAGAAGAAACTCATACTCAGTGGCTTCCACGAGTGCGCATTGGCTGCCTTTGGTGCCATGCCCTTCATCTTCCCCGAGAAGAAAGTATTTTTGCAATACACCACCACCAGCCCCAAACTGCACAAGGTGTTGGGGGTCGAGTCACCCGTTTTTGATTGAGTCGCCAATTTTCAAAAATCTGTAGGGCCACTCATATTTCACAAATTTCCACGCTATAATTTGAGGCTTCATTCCTCGATAGCTCAGTTGGTAGAGCGCCGGACTGTTAATCCGTAGGTCCCTGGTTCGAGCCCAGGTCGAGGAGCCAGAATTTGAAAACCCACCGTCCAAAGATGGTGGGTTTTTTATTTTCCGGGCCACCCAGGCACGTCATCCATACGCCCCGACTTTGCAC
>CAJAVE010000292.1 GCA_903945325.1 uncultured beta proteobacterium
AAATGGATGAAGCAGCAGCGCCGGGGCATCGACCTGCTCAACTTTTTCGGCGCCAAAAACCGCGTCATTCCCCAGCCGCTGGGTGTGGTCGGCCAAATCGTGCCATGGAACTTTCCGATCTTTTTGTGCTTCGGCGGCCTCACGTCGGCCTTTGCCGCGGGTAACCGCTGCATGGTCAAGTTGTCGGAGAACTCGCGCCACCTGGCCAAGCTCCTGATCGAAAAGTCGCCCGCCTACTTCCCCCAGGACAAGCTGGCCTTTTTTGACGAAACCGGCGGCGTGGGCATCGAGTTTTCCAAACTCAAGTTTGACCACATCCTGTTCACCGGCTCGGGCGCTACCGGGCGCGCCGTGATGGCGGCAGCCGCACAAAACCTGTGCCCGGTGACGCTGGAACTCGGCGGCAAGGCACCAGCCCTGCTGTGCGACGATTTCCCGCTGAAGAAGGCCGTGGAGCGCATCACCTTCTTCAAGTATTTCAATGCCGGCCAGATCTGCACCACCGCCGACCACGTGTTCGTGCCGCAAGCCAAAGTGGCCGAGTTTGTCGAAACCGCCAAGCAAGTGGTCTCTGGCCGCTATGCCAGCCTGGAAACACCCGACTACACCTCCGTCATTGATGACCGCGCCTTTAACCGCATCACCCGCGCCATGGAAGAAGCCCAAGCACGCGGCGCCACCCTGGTGCAGCTCACGGCCGGCCCCCAATGGGATGCGGCCACGCACAAGATTGCGCCACACATCGTGCTCAATGCCCCGCCCGATTGCGAGCTGCGCACACGCGAGATCTTTGGCCCGGTGCTGCCGGTCGTAGCCTACACGGCGATGGAAGACGTCATCAACACCATCAACAACGGGCCGCGCCCGCTGGCCTTCTACCCTTTCAGCAACGACAAGGACCTGATCCACACCCTGCTGCATCGCGTCATGTCAGGCGGTGCGACGGTCAACGACATCGTGCTGCACACCGGCCAGCACGACATGCCATTTGGCGGCGTGGGCGAGAGCGGCATGGGCCACTACCACGGCTACGAAGGTTTTGTGACCTTCTCCAAATTGCGCCCCGTGTTCTACCAGGCGTCCTTCAGCGGCATCAAGTTCCTGTGGCCCCCGTATGGCAAATTTGCCACCAAATACCTCGACTTCCTGACCAAATAAGAACGGCCCTTTATGCAAGAGTTTGACTACCTCATCGTCGGCGGCGGTTCTGCCGGATGTGCATTGGCGGCCCGCCTGACGGAAGACCCCAACACCACCGTCTGCGTGCTGGAAGCCGGTGGTGCGGACCATTCGGTGTTCGTGCGTGCGCCGCTGGGCTTTGCCGTCATGCTGCCCTTTGGCCTGATGAACAGCTGGCATTACTTCACCACGCCGCAAAAGGGACTGGGTGGACGCAAAGGCTTCCAGCCCCGTGGCAAGGTGCTGGGCGGTTCGAGCTCGGTCAATGCACAGGTCTACACCCGCTGCAACCGCAACGACTACGACGGCTGGGCCGCACAGGGCAACCCCGGCTGGGGCTTTGCTGACTTGTTGCCCCTGTTCAAGCGCGCCGAAAACAGCCACTGCTTTAGCAACGACGCGTACCACGGCAACAGCGGCCCGCTGCATGTGAGCTACCTGCGCAGCCCCTCGCCCGCCAACGCCGCCTTCCGCGCTGCGTGTGTTGAAAAAGGCATCCCCCAGAACCCCGACTACAACGGCGCCAGCCAGTACGGTATTTCGCCCACCCAGGCCACGCAGTACAACGGCGAGCGCTGGAACGCGGCTCGCGCCTACCTGCATGCCAATGCGGACCGTAAAAACCTCACCGTCTGGACCGGCTGCCACACGCGCAAGGTGGTACTGGAAGGCACGACCGCCGTCGGCGTGGAAATCCGCCGCGGTGGCCAAATCGAGCAGGTGCGTGCGCGCAAGGAAGTAGTGCTGAGCGCAGGCTCCTACGGCTCACCCCAGTTGCTCATGCTCTCGGGCATTGGCCCCAAGGCCCACTTGCAACAACACGGCATCACCGTAGTACACGACCTGCCCGGTGTGGGCCAGAACCTGCAAGACCACGTCACCTCCAACCTGATCTACCGCACATCGCGCTGGCAAGACACCGTAGGCATATCACTGCGTGGCACCTGGGAAATCATCAAGTCCATTTTTCAGTGGCGCAACGAGCGCAAAGGCTGGGTCACCACCTGTGTGTCCGAATCCAATGGCTTCATCAGCACCTGCGGCAACACCGAGCATCCCGACATCCAGCTCGCCTTTTTGCCCAGCATCGTGGACGACCACACCCGCAAGCAGCACATGGGCCACGGCTACACCCTGCACACCACGCTGATGCGCCCCAAGAGCCGCGGCAGCGTCACGCTGCAAAGTGCCGACCCGTACCAAGCGCCGTTGATCGACCCCGGCTTTTTCACCCACCCCGATGACATGGCTGTTGCCATCAAGGGCGCGCGCATGGGCTTTGAAATACTCGAAGCCAAAGCCATGGCGCCCTACCGTGGCAAACGTCTGCACCCGTTTGACATCCACGATGACAAAGCCATGGAGACCTTCCTGCGCGCCACCTGCGACACCGAGTACCACCCGGTGGGCACCTGCCGCATGGGCCCGGACACCGACGCCATGGCCGTGGTCGATGGTCAATTGCGTGTGCGCGGCATCCAGCACCTGCGCGTGGTCGATGCGTCCATCATGCCCAACCTGGTCACCGGCAACACCAATGCGCCAACCATGGTGATTGGGGAGAAGGCGGCCAACCTGATCCGCAGTGGCATGTAGACATCAAAAAATTGCAACGCTGTCTTCAACCCTGTTCGCTGTGGGGCAGGGGCTGACGGCCTAGCATCGAGATCCACCAACATCCATCTCAGGAACCCATGAAACTCTACTACTCCCCTGGCGCCTGCTCCCTGTCACCCCACATTGCCCTGTACGAGGCTGGCCTGGCGTTTGAAGCGATTGCCGCCCCCACCAAGACCCACCAGCTGCCTGACGGCACCGACTTCTACACCGTCAACCCGCTGGGTTACGTGCCCTACCTGACGCTGGACGATGGACGCAGCCTGCACGAAGGCCCCGCCATCGTGCAGTACATCGCCGACCAGGTACCCGACAAAAACCTGGCTCCTGCCAATGGCACCTATGAGCGTTACAAGCTGCAGGAGTGGCTGACTTTCATTGGCACCGAGCTGCACAAGACCTTTTCGCCCCTGTTTGCGCCCGGCACACATCCCGACACCAAGGCCGCAGCCCTGGAGCGTCTAAAAGGCCGCCTGCAGTGGGTGGATGGCGAGCTGGCCGGCAAACAGTACCTGATGGGCGACCAATTCACCGTCGCCGACGCCTACCTGTTCGTGGTCACCAACTGGGGGCAATATGTGGGTCTGGACCTGGCACCGTACGCCAACATCGTGGCTTACCGTGCCCGTGTCGCTGCACGCCCTGCCGTCATTGCTGCCATGAAGGCGGAAGGTTTGTTGAAGTAGGTTCTTGATGCTCTCGTTTTGGTAGCTGCTTACGCAGTATTCACGGGGGCTGCAGACATATTTTCCACTTGATGGGGTGGTGGGTGAGTTTGCCGGTTCTAGTCTCTTGCCCAGGTGTGCTCACCGTACTCCCAGCGCCAAGGCATCCCGGTGGAGCCAAGGACATGCTTGACGATTTCCGGGAACATGGGCTCTGCTCTTACATCATTGGACAAGATCACCACGCATCGTTTTCTCGCCTCCAGACAAACCCAGGTATTGCCCGTCGAATCGTTGTGGCCCGCCTTTTGGAACCCGGGGCCTTGTGGTCCGTTAAACGTGATGACGCCCAGGCCAGCGGCGAGGTCAGCATATCGTTTCTCTGGTGGCGCTTCAGGCTGCAGCGACGGAAACTGCGACGCACTGGTGATCGCTAACTGCCCTCGGGTGAGTTCTGCACGGGCGGCCTTGGACAATCCCTCGCCCCGCATGTAGGCTGCCGAGAACTTCGCAAAGTCTGCGATCGTGGTGTCCATAGATCCGGCAGCGCGCGTTTTGCTACGTTCGTCGTGGGCCACTGTGGTGCCAGAGTCCGTCCAGCCGTCGGCCAGGTTGTTTGCAAAGTCGGGCCGCCACATCATGCTGGTTGTGGTCATGCCGAAACGGTCAAACACGCGACCTTGCATCTCTTGTCCGACATCCAGGCCTAGCCCTCTCTCTAGGACGAACTGCAGCAGGATGAGACCGTCGCCGGAGTAGGCATAGCGTGACCCGGGCTCAAAATGAAACTTGAGTTTGCCATCGGGCTCCAAAAAACCGAAGTTGGAAAAGCCCGCGCTGTGGGTGAGCAAAATGCGCGGCGTGAGCTTGCGCCAACGCTCATCACCGGCCAAGTGCTGCCAAGCAGCGTATTTGCGCTCGTCTTTGTCGTAGTCCGGCAGGGGCTTGGGGAGATAGTTGGCTATCGAGGCATCGAGGCGCAGCTTGCCTTCGTCCACCAACTGCATCACGGTGTAGGCAAAAACCGCTTTGGTCAGAGATGCGCCGTACATCACGGTATCGTTGGTCAGAGGTTCACCTCTCGCATTGCGCAGGCCCCACGTTTTCACCTGCGTGACGTTGCTGTCTTCAATGGTGGCGATCGCCAAGCCCTTTGCGTGGGTTCGAGCGAGGCCCTCCTGTACAAGCGCATCAAGTGTCAGTGGCTTCGAATCCCCGGCAATTACCGAAAGTGTGGTCAGGGTGAGGCAGACAGTTGTGACGAGGTGTTTCATGCCAATTCCTGGGTAGCAGACCGAGTTCACGGGAGTGTCTGAATTTCTGTGTGTGAGGTGGAAATGCTTTATATGGATGCCTCCCGGATAGCAAGCAGAATTTGCGTTATTTTGTGAAGAAGTCGGTTGCGTCCTTATATTCGGCCTTGTTTGTGGGTTGGTCAGGTTCCCCCGACTTTGCACTGGCCCCGATGCATATTCGCTGACGTGCTCCTCATCTATCCGACGGACTTTTTAAGTCCCAAGCATTTCTCAGGTTTAGCCCGCCACCGGTCTGACCTGTTTCACATCACTTCGCTCTTTGCCACCTGCTAGCCTTCCAAGGCTAAAACCATAGTCCTTTCATTTTTCTGTTGCTCGGGCCGTTGCTTTGTCCATTCTTGCGCGACTTCAGCCTCACGCCGCTTGGGGCCTGATGCTCTTGAAGCCTTTGTCGTAATCCTGTGCTTTGGCTGTTATGGCCCAAATCGTTCTGGCCATCTTGGCCGCCTGCGCTACAAACACCACGTTGGAGGGGCGCCGAGCCTTGATGCCCTGCAGCCACGGCCCTGGCTCTTTGGCGTGCGCAATCACGCTTCGGGCACCGTGGATGAGCAGGCAGCGTAAGTAGCCGTCCCCGCGCTTGGAGATACCCAGCAACTTCACCTTGCCCCCACTGCCTGTCTGTTTGGGCACCAAGCCCAGCCAGGCGCAGAACTCGCGACCTGACTTGAATGCACTGGCCTCACCCATGGTGGCAATGGCTGCGGTGGCCGTGAGGAGCCCTACACCAGGAATCTGGGCAATGCGCTGCATCTGGGGGTCTTGCTTGAGTTGGAGTTGCAGGCGAGTCTCAATGGCTTGCATATCCACCTCAATCGATTTGATGCGCGCTACCTGCTCGTGCAGGCTGTCACGCACCATCTGCGGCAACGTATCTGCCAGTCCTTCAAGGGTCGCCTCAATTTCCTTGAACAGGGCCCTTTTGCCCTTGGCAAAGGTGGCACCAAATTCGTAGAGCAGACTGCGCAAGGCGTTGGTCTGCATGATGCGCATTTTCATGAGCAGCTCGCGCTGGCGGTGCAGGGTCAGGGTTGCTTGCTGCATGGTCGTCTTGGTGCCCACAAACTTCACCCCCGGCTGTTGCACCGCCAACCAGATGCCACGGGCATCGGTGGCATCGGTTTTGTTGCCACTGACGAAGGCGCGCACGATCTTGGCGTTCAACAGTCGCACCGTGTGCCCGAGTTTGCTTAAGCTCCGGGCCCAGTGGTGCGCACCGCCACAGGCCTCTATCGCAATCAGGCAAGGCGCGAGGCTGGCAAAGTGCTCCGCTACCTTGGCGCGTTTGATTTGCACGTTGATGATCTCGCCCGTAGCCATGTTCACGGTGTGCAGCTGAAACACGTGCTTGGCAATGTCCAGGCCGATCACTTGTTGGCCGTTCATGGTGCCGATGATTTGTCCGGCGTTCATTCCTGTATTACGATTCATGGCGGGTCCTCTGTGGTTTAGTGAAGACCTTGGTTTATCACGTCCCGGGCACTTTGATGCCGTATCCATCAGAGGATCCACCCAATGCAGGGGGGCTTCTTGCTGATTGACGGCTGTTCTATCGCGGTGCCACAATTGTTCAGCGATTAAGGAGGGAGGCATCCATAGCATCTATCCGTCCACCGCCGACATTTATTCAAAGGGTCGATCCGAACTGCATGGTGACTATGGCTCGCTATTGAAACAGGTACGAGATTTGATCTATAGCAAGAAATTGCGTTTTCGTTAAGGAAATTGCTTCTAGCTTTCCAACGATCGTAGCGTGTATGTATGTCGCTCGAATCTTTGCAATTCTCCAGCGCGCAAGGGTCTTTTTCATGCCTTTTC
>CAJAVE010000293.1 GCA_903945325.1 uncultured beta proteobacterium
ATTCCAGCAGCGCCGACGGTAGTAACCAAAGCCACCTGACGCGCGGGTTTGTCTGGCCATGATTGACCTGCACTGCCACTATTTGCCCGGAGTTGACGATGGTCCAGACGCCATGGAAGAAGCGCTTGACCTGGCCCGTGCGGCGGTAGCCGATGGCATCACCCACGCGGTGCTGACTTCCCACGTGGACCCCGAGCGCTACGTCAACCAGCGCAGCAACCTACAAACCGCTTTCGCCGAATTCAGCCAACACCTGTCGGCTGCCGGCATCGCACTGGACGTGCGCCTCGGCGGAGAAGCCCGGCTGTGCCCTGAGCTGATCGACCTCATTGCTGACAACCAGCTCCCTTTTTTGGGTGAAGTCGATGGATGGCGCATCCTGCTGCTGGAGTTCCCGCACCAGATGATCCCTGTGGGCAGCGTCCGCTTTGTCTACAACCTGCTCAAGCTCAAAATCCGCCCCCTTATTGCGCACCCCGAGCGCAACAAGGCCGTCATGACTCACCCTGAAAAGATTCAGGAATTTACTGACGCCGGGTGCTGGCTCCAAATCACCTCCGGATCGTTGGTCGGTCGCTTTGGCCCGCTGGCGCAGACTATCGCGTTTCAGCTTGTTGAAGAGGGTTGGCACTGCATAGCCGCCACCGATGCGCACAACCTTACCAACCGCCCACCCCTGCTCAGCGAGGGCCGCGAAGCCCTTCGCAGTAGGTATGGCGACGCCATAGCCCACAGTATGGTCGTGCAGCGGCCCGGCCAAATTCTCGGGTTACACGCCGCTTGACCCCTTCCTCCAATAACCTCAGCGGTTCCCGCCGCACAATTCCCATTGCGGTCCTGGTTGCAGGGCTTGTTGGGCTGGTCATTGCTGGCGTAGCAAGCTTGTGGTTTGTATTGCAAGCCGCCTGGGCCGACGCTACCTCGCTCAGTGCGCGCACCACCGTTACTGAATGGCGCGGCGGCACAGGCCCCGTAGTCACCGCAGAGTTATGGGACCGCACCAGAAGTCAGTTGCAGGTGGCGCTGCTAACCGCCCCTGGTAACGCCCAACTGCACGACGACCTCGGCTATCTGTACGCCTCGCGCTCTTTAGGTATGGGCAACCTTGCCATTGACAGCCCAGACTACGGGCTACAGCAAAGCCTCATGGACGTCGCCATTGCCCACTACCGTGCGGCGTGTGCATTGCGGCCGACATTTCCCTACACATGGACCTACCTCGGCCTTGCCAAGCACTACCGTGGCAAGCATGATGAAGAGTTTTTCACTGCTTATGACAACGCCGTGCGTTTCGGCCACAGCGAAGCCGCCCTGCACGGCGCCCTTGCAGAAATGACCTATTCCCAGTGGAACAGACTCGGCCCTCAGCGACAGCAGTCGTTTGCCAAGATGGTCGCAACCGCCAAAGAGTCCTCACGCGCCACCATGCTGGAGCAGGCACAACGCGCTGGCATCCAACTGCCCGTTCCGTAACGCCGCACGCACAAACTTTGCACCGCGGCGTCGCCGTTACATGCTTTGCTCTTTGGCCAGCTTCTCCAGCAGATCGCGCCATAGCCGCACATTGCTGGCACCACCTTTGCGACCCACGCCGCCTTGCACCCATAAATCGTCATCGTTGAAACCATAGACCGGCTCCAGGTCTGGCCGCTGGCTGGCAGGGAGAATGGTGCCGTTCAAATTGTCCAAAATCAGCGGGTCAGCCTCTGGCGTTGGGTAGTAGGCCAACACCATATGCGACTCTCCCAGCCTAAGTGCCCGTACATACGTGATCCGCAATTTTTCAATCGGCACACCAATTTCTTTGAGCGACAGGTACTTGCCGATCGAGTAATCCTCGCAATCCCCACCAAAACGCCCCAGCATCTCGATCGGCGTTGCCCAGTAGTCTTCCATGCCCCAATGTTGCAAGTCGCTCAAATACGTCACCTGGTTAAAAAAGCCGTTTACCTGTTTCAGACTGACCGATTCCAGGCGAACGGGTGCAGCCCCAGCCGCCTTGTTATCACGCACCAAGCGCTGCCACACCATCAGTCGCGGCGGCGCTTCGCGCCCCCATTTTTTGACCACATAGGCCAATAAATTCTCTGAAAAATCCACCAACCTGGCACGTCCTGGCCACGCGGCCGTCCATAGCAGGCACGCAATCAAGGTGCATCCTGCCCAACGCCTGCCAAACCGCCCACTGAAGACCATGCATACCTTGCTCTTGAATTCAAGATGGCCATCTTACCGTGCTGTCGAACTTGCACACATCCGGTGTGATACGCTTTGCGCCGTTTACCCAAGGGAGTTATTTATGCATTCAACAGAGCGCGCAGCGCCAGACAACATCATCCCCGTCGTTATGTGTGGCGGCAGCGGCACCCGGCTTTGGCCGCTATCTCGCAAGGCATTGCCCAAGCAGTTTGTTCCCCTGGTGCACGGCAAAAGCCTGCTTCAGTTAACCCTGGAGCGGGGTGCCCAGCTCAACTCCCACCAAATCATTGTTGCGGCCGAAGACCACCGCTTCCTGGTGCACGAGTGCGCGGCCGCAGCCGGTGTGCAAAGCACCATCCTGCTGGAGCCCGTTGCGCGCAACACCGCCGCTGCCATGGCCGTGGCAGCGCTGAACGCTCCTCCAGATGCTTTGCTGCTCTTTCTACCTGCGGACCACCACATTCCCGATGCGCAAGCCTTTGCGGCCACCATCCGAGCGGGCATCAGCGCCGCACGGGCCGGCTCCATCGTCACCTTTGGTGTGCAACCTTCGTTCCCCAGCACCGCTTACGGCTACATCCAGCAAGGCGCCACGCTGACAGGGCAGGGTGCTGCACACGCGGTGCAGTGCTTCATTGAAAAGCCCAACGCCGCCCGGGCCCAAGAACTCCTGCTCGTCGGGGGCCACTTCTGGAACGCAGGTATCTTCCTCATCCAGGCCAGTACCCTGCTAGCCGCACTGCAAACCTATGCGGGCGACATTCTGGCTTCGTGCCGGCAAGCCGTATCAGTGCAGACCGCCGATGGCAACTTCCGCCGCCTGGGCGCAGACGCCTTTGCTGCCTGTCGTTCAGACAGCATTGACTACGCCGTCATGGAAAAAGCGCCCAACGTCGCCGTACTCCCCTTTGCAGCCGCCTGGAGCGACGTCGGCAGCTGGAACGCCGTGGCCGAACTCACCACACCCGACGCCGACGGCAACCGCATTCACGGCCAGGGCCATACGGTCAACGCCACCCATACCTTCATCCATGCCGCACACCGTCCCGTAGTCGCGCTGGGCACGCACAACCTGCTGATCGTCGACACCGTAGATGCCGTGCTGGTGGCCGACGCTGCGCACGCCGAGCAAGTCAAAACCGTGGTTGCCCTGCTTGAAGCCGCCGGCGTGCCCCAGGCCCAACACCACCGCCACGTCGCTCGCCCCTGGGGCACCTACGACAGCGTAGACAGCGGTGAGCGCTTTCAGGTCAAACGCATCGTGGTCAAGCCCGGTGCCACGCTCAGCCTGCAAATGCACCACCACCGCGCCGAACATTGGGTGGTCGTTAGCGGTACGGCCGAGGTTACCAACGGTGACAAAGTCATCCTGCTTAGCGAAAACCAAAGCACCTACATTCCGCTGGGCCAAGTGCACCGCCTGCGCAACCCTGGCAAAGTTCCCTTGGAGATCATCGAAGTGCAGAGCGGCTCGTATCTGGGCGAAGACGACATCGTCCGCCTGGAAGACACATACGGGCGGGTCATTTAGGTCAAATTTTCATAGGAAAATATGCCTCTAGCACCCGTAGATCATGCGCAACCAGCTATCTAATTTATAGCGGCATCCTGCTGCTCATGAAACCCGTGCACGCACACCAGTAGCACGGCCTTGATCGCTTGCACGTTTTCATCGGCGGCTGCGGCCTGTAGCAGGTCCAGCTGAATCTGCAACGCGGGCCAGTGCATGAAGTCTTCATGCGCCTTCATGATGCGTGGATGGTGGGTTGGTGTCGGGTTGTCGCCAATCAGCAACTCTTCATATAGCTTTTCACCGGGGCGCAGTCCCACAAAGGCAATTTCAATGTCGCCATCGGGCTGCTGTGCGTCACGCACCTGCAGGCCTGACAGCGCTACCAACCTGCGCGCCAGGTCAATAATTTTGACCGGCTCACCCATATCCAGCACAAACACATCGCCCCCCGTGGCCATGGCACCCGCCTGCAGCACCAGCTGTGCCGCCTCCGGTATGGTCATGAAATAGCGCGTCACCTCAGGGTGCGTCACGGTAATCGGCCCGCCGTGCACAATCTGCTCCCGAAACATCGGCACCACACTGCCGCTGGAGCCCAGCACATTGCCAAACCGCACCATACCAAAGCAGGTGTCATGCGCATCGGCCTGCGCTGCCAGGGCCTGCAACACCAACTCGGCCATGCGCTTGCTGGCACCCATCAGGTTGGTGGGGCGCACCGCCTTGTCGGTAGACACCAGCACAAAACGCTGTACCCGGGCCGCCACGGCCGCCTGGGCCATGTTCAGAGTGCCAAATACGTTGTTAAAAATCCCCTCTGACGGGTTGCACTCCACCATGGGCACATGTTTGTAGGCTGCAGCGTGGTACACCGTGTGCGGCTGGTAAGTGGTGCAAATCCAGTCCAGGCGGCGCCGGTTGGCCACACTCGCCAGCACCGGCACCAGCTCGATCGACGAGTCTTGTGTCTTGCACCAGCCCATCAACTCGCGGTGAATGGTGTACAGCGCAAACTCGTTATGGTCCAGCAGCAGCAGCTGCTTGGGGTGCTCATGCAAAATCTGGCGGCACAGCTCACTGCCAATGCTGCCCCCCGCGCCACTTACCAAAACGGTCTGCCCCTGCAAGCTGCGCTGTAGCAAATCTGCCAGTGGTGGAACGGCCTCGCGTCCCAGCAAGTCTTCTATATCGAGCTCGCAAAAGTCTTGCACCGTCACCCGCCCACTGGCCAGGTCCGACAGTCCGGGCAGCGTGCGCGTGTGCACCGGCAAATCCCGCAGGCTTTGAATAATCTTGTTGCGCCGGTCCCGGCTCGCACTGGGCATGGCCAGCAAAATATCGGTTACCAGCAGGCTTTGCAGAACGGTTGGCACACTGGCAGGTGCGTACACCGGCACCCCGTTAATGGTTTGCCCCACCTTGGCCGCATCGTCGTCAACAAATCCCACCAGCTTGAACTGGCGCGTAAATGCCATTGCCGATGATGTCTGCACTCCCGCAGCCCCGGCCCCGTAAATCAACATGCGGCCCTGGCTTGCATGCCCCTTGAGGTTAAAACTGCTCAGCCACAACTGCGCCAGCACGCGGCTGACACTCACCAATGCGAAAAAAAGCAGCGGTAACAGCACGCCCAGCGTCAGCGGAAAAACCGGCCACCTGCGCCACAAGTGCACCGCAATCAGCGCAGCGGCAAACACCACCGTGGCTTGCCCTGTCTTGAACAGCGAATGAATCCCGCTGTACCGAAAAATAGCGCGGTACAACCCAAACCAGGCAAATATCGGAATCGCCAGCACCGGGCTAATCACATACGCCCACCACTCATCCCCTTGGGGCCAGTGCAAAGACTCCAACCGCAGTGAATAGGCCAGCCAAGTAGCCAGCAGCACCAGCGACACATCGGTAGCAACCACCACCCCGCGCTTGACGGGGCGTGGCCAGTCAAGCATTTTCAAAAGCATTGGGGTCACAGGTTGCGGAAAGTGCCAAATGGTATCAGCACCTCCAGCGGCGGCTTAAAACACGTTCTTGTTCTCAATTGCCGCCAGCGGTGTCAACACAATAATCTTCAAGTCCATCCAGATTGACCAGTGCTCAAGATAGAACAAATCGTGCTTGATCCGCCCCTCCATCTTGTCAATGGTGTCCGTTTCGCCGCGATAGCCACAAATCTGGGCCCAACCTGTAATCCCCGGCTTCACCTTGTGGCGTAGCGCATAGCGCGGAATTTGCTGCACATACGCATTGTTGTGCGCCAGCGCGTGCGGCCGTGGCCCCACCACCGACATACGGCCTTGTAGTACATTGATGAACTGCGGTAACTCATCCAGACTGGTCTTGCGAATAAACCGTCCTACCCGCGTCACACGGGGGTCTTGCCGTTTGGCCTGGGTCACCGTGCCGGGCTCTTCAGTGTGCGCGGCCATGGAGCGAAATTTGTACACCGTAATCTCATCCCCATTCCAGCCGTGGCGCTTTTGGTGAAAAAACACTGGCCCCTTGGATGTCAGCTTCACCGCCAGGGCAATGCCCAGCATCACCGGGCTCAACAACACCAGTGCAACGATCGCAACCGAGTAGTCCAGCGCCGCCTTCGCCACCTTGCGGCTGCCAAACATTGGTGAGGCAGAAATATCCACCATTGGAATGCCTACCCGCACACTCATGCCATGGTTCAAAATCTGGTACATCCGCAGGTCTGGCAACAACCGAATATTGGCCACCGACATTTGCAACGACTGCAAAACTGCCTCCAGATTCGCTTGATCCCCCATGTGCAGTGCAATCCAGATCTCGTCGGGCCGCAGTTGCGTGTCCAGTGCGGCTATGTCATTGCCATCTCCCGGCACCACGCTGGCCACAATGTCAAAGCCACTCCAGTTTGATTTGCCGATGCGCGCCCTCACCGTGTCGAGCATCGAACTGTCGCCATACAAAACCACCGTCTTGTGCTGGTACCCCGAGCGGCGCATGCTCGCCATGGCAAAAAACGCCAACACCCGTGCCATCCACAGACTGACCAGGGTCAAAAACAACCACGACACCACCCAAATTCGTGAAAACATTTCTGCGCTCTTGGTCAGCGCCATCAGCACAACCAGTGCCGTCCACGTAATCACCCAGCCCAGCGAAACCCGGCCCACCATAGCAGCCAGCGACCCGCCCGGCCACATCCGATACACCTTGCCAAAAAACAAGGCGGCGAAAAACGCCACACCAACCACCAGCAACCGCTCGCCCGAGGGCATCTCGACCACCTGATCACTGAAACCAAATCGGAAATAGAAGGCCGTCCACCCGCCCGCGCAAACGGCAGAAAAATCCAGCACCTGGACCAAAAAATCAGTCACCGATGCAGACTTGCGGATCGAAAAATTACCCATGACGTGACAGCATCATTTCAAGGCCCCTCCCTGGATTGCAAAAAATGGCTCACTGGGCCGACTCTTATCGGTCGTAGCCCAAAGGGCGTCATTGTAATCAACCCGCATCGAATAGCCCACCGAATACCGCCCCTTCCCCACTTAAAATGTGCGTCAATAGCTCTCAAATCAATAGCAAAAATACAGCCATGCAAACCCAAACCTCACCCTCTGCACCCATTGGCGGCACCCCCAAAGTCGCCCTGATCACCGGCATCACCGGCCAAGACGGCTCCTACCTGGCCGAGCTGCTGCTTGAAAAAGGCTACGACGTGCACGGCATCAAGCGCCGTGCCAGCCTGTTCAACACCGCCCGAATCGACCACATTTACCACGACCCCCATATCGACGGCACCCGCCTCACCCTGCACTACGGCGACCTGAGCGACACCAGCAACCTCACCCGCATCATCCAATTGGTGCAACCCGACGAGATCTATAACCTGGGCGCACAAAGCCATGTAGCCGTATCGTTTGAGAGCCCCGAATACACCGCCGACGTAGACGGCATAGGCACCCTGCGCATATTGGAAGCCATCCGCATCCTCGGGCTGGAGAAGAAAACCCGCTTCTACCAGGCATCCACCAGCGAGCTGTATGGCCTGGTGCAAGAAACCCCGCAAAGAGAAACTACCCCTTTCTACCCCCGGTCACCCTACGCTGTTGCCAAGCTCTACGCCTACTGGATCACCGTCAACTACCGCGAAGCCTATGGCATGTATGCCTGCAACGGCATCCTGTTCAACCACGAAAGCCCGCGCCGTGGCGAAACCTTTGTCACCCGCAAAATCACCCGTGGCATGAGCAACATCGCCCAGGGCATTGGCCAATGCCTCTATATGGGCAATATGGACGCCCTGCGCGACTGGGGCCACGCCAAAGACTATGTGCGCATGCAGTGGATGATGCTGCAGCAAGACAAACCGCAAGACTTTGTCATCGCCACCGGCGTGCAATACAGCGTGCGCGATTTCATCACCTGGACGGCCGCCGCACTGGGCATTGCCCTTGCATTTGAAGGCGCGGGCGTGGACGAGGTGGCCAAGGTGGCTTCCATCACCGGCGACAACGCACCCGCGCTGAGGGTGGGCGATGTGGTGGTGAGGGTGGACCCAAGGTACTTCCGCCCCACCGAGGTGGAAACCCTGTTGGGCGACCCCAGCAAAGCCAAGACTGAACTGGGCTGGATACCCGAGATCACCGCACAAGACATGTGCCAAGAGATGGTCGCCAACGACCTGGCGCAGGCCAAACAGCATGCGTTGCTTAAGAAGCACGGCTATGACGTGAACGTGAGCCTGGAATGATCAGTCGATGCGCTTCTCCTCAGATCGAATCAAAAAAATGACTCCCCGGTTTGCCGCAATGCCAGGCGACTCACCAAAGCTTGCTGGATGAGCAGTGGAGCGATAAGTGAAAGTGCCCCTTCGCTATAAAACAATGGCTGGTCGCGCGTATCCCGCGGCGCCATTGCCTTGTTAAGCTATCGGCTTGAGGGCCATGGAGTCGTCGACGAGAGGCCGCTCCTGATGGTGTGGATGGAATTCGCGACGGAGGCACTCTGTTGAACAGGGTTGGATCAACTTACATTGGGTGGAAGCAGTCGTTTTTATGAACAAGGCCTTTACCAAAGAGTCGGACGCCAACGCCGATGACGACGATCTGCAGTTGCCGCCTGTTCCAGCCGGTGGCAAGAATTACATCACTCCCAAGGGCTTTGCGCGGTTGCGCGAAGAATGGCTGGACTTGATGGACAACGAGCGCCCCAAGATGGTCGAGGCTGTTTTTTGGGCTGCCAGCAATGGGGATCGCTCCGAAAACGGTGATTATCTGTATGGCAAGAAACGGCTGCGTGAGATAGACCGTCGTATCCGTTTTTTGACCAAACGCATGGAAATTGCCGAGATTGCCAACCCATCGTTGCACTTCGGAAACGACCAGATTTTCTTTGGTGCCACCGTGACTTATGCCGACGAGGCTGGAGTAGACCGCACGGTGACCATTACGGGTATTGATGAGGCCAACAGTGCATTGGGTGAAGTCAGCTGGATTTCTCCGATTGCCCGCACATTGCTCAAGGCACGCACGGGCGACACACTCAAACTGGTCATGCCGGGCCGAGTGGAAGAGATCGAGGTTCTGGCGGTCAGCTATCCCGCACCATTGGTGGCTTGAGCTGTGGTCGAGACCTTGCGGCGCTCGGCACGCATGACGGGTGCCGTGCGGTCAAGATTGTGCAGCGCTATTGCCAGGTGGTTGGTGTCGCGCACGCCTACTACAAAACGGAATTCAACATCTCCTTGGGCACCATCGTGGCCCATGTCGATATGCACGATGTCAGCCTCGGCGGATGCCAGGGCTGCAGCAACTTTGGCCAGGACCCCTTTGCCGTTTTTCGCCGTTACGATGATTCCGGCCTCAAAGGCGCGAACTGGCTCATCTGACCAGTCGACCGTGATGAATCGCTCACTGTCCTTGTGCTGAAGTTTCTTCGCCGCCGGGCAATCGTGTGTGTGCACTACCAAACCTTCGCCCCGCCCCAGATAGCCCACGATAGCGTCGCCGGGTATGGCGCGGCAGCATTTCGCGAACTGTACAGAGGCATTCTCGCTGCCGTCCAGTGTGATGGAGCCTTGCGACGCGGATTCATGCGCGGTAAATCGTTCACGGGTTAACAGCAAGGCGTCGGGTCGATGACCGCTGTCTGCCAGCAACAACACCAGCCGCTTGGCAACGATATGGGCAATCCGCTTGCCAAGACCAACGTCGGTTAGCAGTTCATGGCGGGTTTTGCTGCCGGTAAAACGCAGTAATTTGTCCCAAATGGGCGAATAAGTTGCATCATCGTCGGGAAATCGATCAATGCCTTCGGCTCGCAGCGCCTGCTTCAAGAGCATTTCTCCCAATGCCTCAGATTCAGTGTGAGCCATGGTTTTTAGATGGTGCCGAATTTTTGAGCGCGCCCGCCCGGTTCGTACAAACCCCAGCCAGGCGGGATTAGGCGTTGCCATCGGTTCGGTGACGACTTCCACTACATCGCCATTTTTAAGCTCGGAACGTAGCGGAACCAGTTCGTCATTGATGCGCGCTGATACCGTTCGATCACCGACGTTACTGTGAATCGAGTAAGCGAAATCGACAACAGTGGCCCCCCGCGGCATCGCCATGATCTGCCCCTTTGGGGTAAAAACATACACCGCATCCGGGAAAAGGTCCACTTTGACATGGTCCCAAAACTCCCCGGCGTCGCGGGTTTCATCTTGAATATCCAACAACGACTGTAGCCATTTGGTGCCCAACCGGTCTGGCGGTGCTTGGTCGGGGTCGTTAACCTTGTAAAGCCAATTCGCGGCGACGCCGGACTCGGCCACCACGTGCATGGCCTCGGTGCGCATCTGAAACTCCACATTTACGTTGGATGGCCCCACCAAGGTGGTGTGCAGGGACTGGTAGCCGTTGAGTTTGGCAATGGCGATGTGGTCTTTGAACTTTCCTGGCAACGGTTTGTAGAGTTGGTGCAATATGCCAAGTGCTGTGTAACAGTCTATAACTTGCGGCAAAATCACCCTAAAACCATAAATATCTGTCACTTGCGCAAAGCTGAGGTGCTTGCTGTCCATCTTCTTGTAGATGGAGTAGAGCGTTTTTTCACGCCCTGAAATGCGCGCGCGGATGCCAGCTGTTGCAAAGGCGGCTTCCAGTTCCTTTTGTACCTTGTGGATCAGATCCCGGCGTCGGCTGCGTGCTTTGGTCACTGCCTTGGACAAGATCGTGTATCGCCAGGGGCGCAGGTACCGAAACGACAAATCCTGCAATTCGCGGTAGGTTTGGTTCAAACCCAGCCGGTGCGCAATCGGCGCATAAATATCGATGGTTTCGGATGCAATGCGGCCCCATTTAGAGCGGGGCATATCGCCCAGTGTGCGCATGTTGTGAGACCGGTCCGCAAGTTTGATGAGGATGACACGGACGTCACGTGCCATGGCCAGTAGCATCTTGCGGAACGATTCGGCCTGGTTCTCTTCGCGGGTATTGAACTGCAATTTGTCCAACTTGGTGAGTCCGTCCACCAGTTCGGCAACCGGGGAGCCAAAACGCTCAATCAGTTCAGCTTTGGTGACGCCACAGTCTTCCAGTGCGTCATGCAACAGGGCGGCCATCAGAGCCTGCGCGTCAATTTTCCATTCGGCGCACTGTGCTGCCACGGCAATCGGGTGGGTGATATAGGGTTCGCCGTTGTTGCGCAGCTGGCCCAAATGCGCCTGGTCGGCAAAACGGTAGGTTTGACGAACTTTTTCCAGGTCCTCTGGGGACAGATAGTCGAGTTTGGAGGTCAGACCGGCAAAGCTTGCCGCCGCTGCATTGATCGCCGCCGCGTGCGGGGCTTTCGGTGTCGCTGCTGCATTCTTTTGCGGTGTATTGGTGGTGGGAGTACCCATGGCTCAAATGTAGCGTGCTGAAAAAGCTTTGGATGAAAGGGCTGGCAAATGGGCAAAAAAAAGCACCGCAAGCGGTGCTTTTGTGGAGTGCAGAGGTTCAGAGCGGCACTTTTTTCAGCATTTCAATGCCAATTTTTCCAGCAGCAATCTCGCGCAGGGCAGTGACGCCAGCCTTGTTCTTGCTTTCGATCTTGGGCGTGTGGCCCTGGTTCAGCATGCGGGCGCGGTACGTGGCAGCCAGCACCAATTGAAAGCGGTTGGGGATCTGCACCAGGCAGTCTTCTACAGTGATACGGGCCATGGGATTCTCCGAAGGACTAGGGGAAAAGCAACGCTTTGAATGTTTCGGCTCTGGCACGACGCTGCGCTGCAAATTTGAGCCGCTGGGAGTGAACAATGGCTTTCAAATCGAATAGCGCACGGTCAAACAGTTCGTTGATTATAACGAAGTCGAATTTATCGACCTGCGAGACCTCAATAGCAGCATTTTTCATGCGCACGTCAATGACATCTGGCGCATCTTCGCCCCGGCGCTCCAACCGCGAGCGCAACTCTTCCCAGCTCGGCGGCAGAATGAATATGGAGATGGCGTTGGCAAAGATTTTTTTGATCTGGATGGCGCCCTGGTAGTCAATTTCCAGCACCACATCTGCGCCTTGGGACATGCGCTCTTCAATTGCCCGCTTGGATGTGCCATAGCGGTGGTTGTGCACGTGGGCCCATTCCACAAATCCGTCGGCCGCGACCATCGCGTCAAACTCTTGCTCCGAGACAAAAAAGTACTCACGCCCGTGCTTTTCCTGGCCGCGCGGCGCGCGCGTGGTGTGCGAAACAGAGGGTTGCACGTGCGAATCGAGTTCCAGCAAGGCTTTGACCAGGCTGGATTTTCCGGCCCCACTGGGGGCGGCGACGACAAAGAGGTTCCCGGGGTAATCCATAGACAGGGTCTCGGAGGCGGTTTGAGAATTCCTCTATTCTATGTTCTGTACCTGCTCGCGCATTTGCTCGACTAGCACCTTCATGTCGACCGAGATATGGGTTAGCTCCAGTGCAGCCGATTTGGAGCCCAGGGTGTTGGCCTCGCGGTGCAGTTCTTGGATCAAAAAATCAAGGCGTTTGCCGATCTCGCCGCCCTTCTTAATTAGACGCTCCAGTTCATCCAGGTGCGAGCCCAGCCGGGTAATTTCTTCGGCCACATCGATGCGGATGGCAAACGCAGTGGCTTCCGTCAAGGCCCTGTCCTGCGCTGCTTCGGGCAGTGTGGTTCCGTCGGTTAGTGCCATGGCATCTTTCCAGCGCATCAAAAAGCGCTGGCGGTTTTGCTCCACCAGTTGGGGAATCAGTGGTATCGCTTGCTGGGCCAACACCCGCAACTGGGCGATGTGGTCCAGCAGCATGGCCGAGAGCCTTGCACCCTCACGCTCACGGGCGTCCAGCAGTGCTTTGAGCACGGTATCGGCCAGCGGAAGGACCGCTGCACTCCAGTCGTGGATGCCAGTTTGCTCGGCAGCGCAAAGGCGAATGACATCGGCTACGCTCAAAGGCGCCGCAGTGGGCAGCCACGCTTTGACACTGTCCTGCACGGCGTTCAGTCGCTGGAGAAGGCGCGGCGTCGGATCAGCCACGCTGGTTGCAGCGGTGATTTCAACGGATGCGCGCAGTTCCACCTTGCCACGTTTGAGCCTGGTTTGCAGCAGGTCGCGCAGCGCAGGCTCAAACTGGCGTAAATCTTCGGGCAGGCGAAACGACAGGTCCAGGAAACGGCTGTTGACCGAACGGATCTCCAGGCCCAATTGGCCTGAAGGCAACTTGCTATCGTTCTCAGTACCCGCTGCACTGGTGTTGTTCTGCGCACTGGCATAACCTGTCATGCTGTAAACTGGCATCCGTATTCCTGGTTCGTAAAACGACCCCGAGAATAACCCGGTTCAGATGGATCAGACGCGTGCTCAACTCTTAATTTATGTCGAAGGTCAAGCCATCCCCCTTACCCCCTGACACCACTATTGGCGGCTATCGCATCATTCGTAAAGTGGCAGCTGGTGGGTTCGGGTTGGTGTATCTGGCGCTGGACGCCGATGGCCAACGGGTGGCCGTGAAGGAATACTTGCCCTCTTCGCTGGCCACGCGCGCGCCCGGCGAGTTGTTGCCGCAGGTGCAACCCGAAAAACTCTCGCTGTACCGTTTGGGTTTGAAGAGTTTTTTTGAAGAAGGGCGCTCGCTGGCGCAGATTTCGCACCCGTCAGTGGTGAGCGTGCTGAACTTTTTCCGGGAGAACGAAACCGTCTACATGGTGATGAACTACCTGGAGGGCGCGGCCCTGCAGGATTTCATCGTGACCGCGCGTGACCTGAAGCAAAGCAAGGTGTTTCGCGAGTCCACTATCCGCTCGCTGTTTGACGAAATTTTGCGTGGGCTGCGCATCGTGCACCAGCACAAGATGCTGCACCTGGACATCAAGCCTGCCAACATCTTTATCACCGATGACAACAAGTCGGTGCTGATTGACTTTGGCGCTGCGCGTGAAGTGTTGAGCAAAGAGGGTAACTTCATCCGCCCCATGTACACGCCTGGATTTGCTGCGCCCGAAATGTACCGGCGTGACGCTTCCATGGGCCCATGGACTGATATTTACGCCATTGGTGCGTGCATCTATGCCTGCATGCAGGGCTACCCGCCCAACGAAGCGCCGCAACGCCTTGAAAAAGACCGCATTACCGTGGCCTTGGCACGCTTGCGCGGCGTGTACTCGGACAATCTGATTGAGGTGGTGGAGTGGTGCATGTCGCTGGACCCATTGTCCAGGCCGCAATCGGTTTTTGCGTTGCAAAAGGAGCTCAGTCGTGAGGGCGAACGCCGCTACACCAAGCTGAGCGTCGGAGAAAAAGTTCGTATGCAGTTCGACACCATGGTGGGCGACACCAAACGAAGCGTGCTCGGTGTCTCTAACGTGGGTGTCAAACCAAAATGAAATTTTCCGTTTTCCAGACCAGCCGCAAGGGTGGGCGTGAAAAAAATGAAGACCGTATGGGGTACTGCTATACCAAAACATCGGGTTTGTTTTTACTTGCCGACGGAATGGGTGGTCATCCGGAAGGGGAGGTTGCCGCTCAGATCGTGCTTCAAGCTATCGCGGCTCTCTACCAGAAAGAAGCTGCGCCTGAGATAGAAGATCCAAAGGCGTTTTTCGCCGTGGCGATTCTGGCCGCTCACCGCCAGATTTTGCGCTACGCAGCAGACAAACACTTGATGGACACGCCGCGCACCACACTGGTTGCAGCCATTGTTCAGGGGGGCGTCGCCTACTGGGTGCATTGTGGCGATTCTCGGCTGTATTTCGTGCGCAATGGTGAACTGCTGGTGCGCACGCGTGACCACTCCTATATCGAACAGCACCATGATGCCCACCCGGACCAGACGCTTCCTGGTCACATTAACCGCAATGTTTTGTATACCTGCCTGGGTTCCCCTACCAAGCCGGTGTTTGACACAATAGGCCCTGTGTCCTTGCAGCAAGGCGACAAAATCCTGTTGTGCTCCGATGGATTGTGGGGCAGCTTGGGGGATGCGGAAATTGTTCTCCAGTTGAGCCAGCAGCAGGTCGCAGAGGCCGTGCCGGACTTGGTGGATCGCGCCTTGATCAAGGCGGGACCCAGCAGCGACAACGTCACCGTGATTGCGATGGAGTGGGAAACACCCGATTCGTTTGAGACCACCCGTGGTTCCATTTCAACCGATACCATCGACGATGGCGTTTTCGCCTCAACGGTGCAGGCGGGATGGCTCGATTCCAGTGTGGACGACCTGGACGACGCCGCCATTGAGCGCAGCATCGCGGAGATCAACGAAGCGATACGGCGCTCGGCAGCTCGAAAGAGCTGACTTGTGGCGCTTTCGGCGCCTGTCCCCTTCCATCTCATACGAATCGTTTTACACCAAGGAATTGTCATGCCCGAATTTGTTCGATCCAATGCCCGCGCGACCAGTCAGCTGCGCGAGGTGCGCATCACGCGTGGCTACACCGTGCATGCCGAGGGCTCGGTATTGATTGAGTTTGGCGCCACCAAGGTGCTGTGCACTGCTTCGGTTGAAGAGCGCGTGCCGCCCCACAAGCGTGGCAGCGGCGAAGGATGGGTCACCGCCGAATACGGCATGCTGCCCCGCGCCACCCACACCCGCAGCGACCGTGAAGCCGCACGCGGCAAGCAAAGTGGGCGCACCCAAGAAATCCAGCGCCTGATCGGCCGCTCCATGCGCGCCGTGTTTGACCTGAAAAAACTGGGCGAGCGCACCATTCAGCTCGATTGCGATGTGCTGCAGGCCGACGGTGGCACGCGCACTGCTGCGATTACCGGCGCTTTCGTGGCGGCGCAGGATGCGGTCAACGGTTTGCTGGCAGCTGGAAAGATTACAGAGTCGCCCATCATCGCGTCGGTGGCGGCCATTTCGGTGGGCATCGTCCAAGGCACGCCGCTGCTGGACCTGGAGTACACCGAAGACTCGGCTTGTGACACCGATATGAACGTGGTGATGACCGGCGCTGGCCATTTTGTCGAAGTGCAGGGCACAGCTGAAGGTGCCGCGTTTTCGCGGGCAGAAATGGACCAACTGCTGACGCTGGCCGAGAAAGGCATCACCGAGCTGATGCAATTGCAACAACAGTCGCTATCAAAATAGTAGCTGGTTGCGCACATTGGATGCGGGGTATGGCTATGAGTCGCTTAAGTATGAAAATTGTTCTCGCGTCCAACAACCAGGGCAAGCTTGCTGAATTGCAAGCCATGCTGACCCCGCTGGGTTGCACGCTGATCACCCAGGGTGCGCTGGGTGTGCCCGAGGCACCTGAGCCGCACCGAACATTTGTCGAAAACGCCTTGGCCAAGGCACGCAACGCCGCGCTACACACCGGCTTGCCCTCGCTGGCTGACGATGCGGGCCTGTGCGTGGACGCCTTTGGTGGCCTGCCAGGGGTGGACACCGCTTACTACGCCACCCAGTTTGGCTATGCCAAAGGCGACAACAACAATGTGCTGGCATTGCTGGAGCAGATGCGCAACATTGACAACCGGCGCGCCGCCCTGGTCAGCACACTGGTGGCGGTGCGCAGTCCGGATGACCCGGAGCCGCTGATCGCTGTGGGCCGCGTGGTCGGCCAGATTGCGCGCGAACCGGTGGGCACCAATGGTTTTGGGTTCGATCCGGTGATGTGGATTCCCGAGTTTGGCCAGACCTTTGCCCAGCTGCCGATTGAAGTCAAGAACGCCAACAGCCACCGGGGCAAATCGGCGCGGGCGATGTCAGCACTGATCCGTGAGCATTGGTTGGGCCACGCCGCGGCAGGGCAGGCCGGGTGATTCCAATCGTTCCTGCGTCTGCGGCCAGTGAAGGCGGCGAGCCCGCGTTGCAACACGGCATCACGCACTACATGCGCCCCGGAACACTGCAACTGGCCGCGTTGCCGCCACTCTCGCTGTATGTGCATTTGCCCTGGTGTCTGAAAAAGTGCCCGTATTGCGACTTCAACTCGCACGAGCAGCCTGGTGATGCGCTGCCCGAGCAGCGCTACGTGGACGCTCTGGTGGCGGATCTGGAGGCAGCGCTGCCATTGATCTGGGGGCGCAGCGTGCACAGCATCTTTATCGGTGGCGGCACGCCCAGTCTGTTTGCACCGGCCACCATAGACCAACTGCTGGGTCACATCCGCGCGCGCCTCCGGCTGGAGGCCAACTGCGAGATCACGCTGGAGGCCAACCCCGGCACGTTTGAGAAAGACCGATTTCGCGCCTATCGCGCCGCCGGTGTGACGCGACTGTCCATTGGTGTGCAGAGCTTCAACGACGCGCACTTGCAGGCCCTGGGCCGCGTGCATGACCGGGCGCAGGCACTGGCGGCCGTGGAAGAGGCGGCGCAGTCGTTCGACACGTTTAACCTGGACATCATGTACGCGCTGCCCGGGCAGACCATGGAACAGTTGGGCCAGGACATGGCCACTGCGCTGCAGTTTGCGCCGCCACACATTTCGATCTACCACCTGACCATCGAGCCCAATACCTACTTCGCCAAATTTCCGCCGGTCATTCCCGAAGACGATACGGCTTACGCCATGCTGGACCACATCACCGAATTGACGGGTGTGGCCGGGCTGGACCGGTACGAAGTGTCGGCCTATGCGGCACAGAACCACCGCTGCAAGCACAACCTGAACTACTGGCAATTTGGCGACTACCTGGGCATTGGCGCTGGGGCCCACAGCAAGCTTAGCTTTGCCCACCGCGTGGTGCGCCAGGTGCGGTTTCGTGAGCCGCGCCTGTACATGGACCAAGCGTTGGCGGGCAACGCCGTCTCGCAAAGTGACGAGGTGGCGCGCAGCGAGCTGCCGTTTGAGTTCATGCTCAATGCCCTGCGCCTGCGCAATGGCTTTGGCTTGCGTGATTTTTCCGAGCGCACCGGCTTGCCGCTGACAGCTATTGAAGCCGCGCTACAGGAGGCTGAGCGAAAGGGTCTGATTGAGCGCGACTTCGCCCGTGTGCGCCCAACCCGACGTGGCTTTGACTTTCTCAGTGACTTGCAGGAAATTTTCCTGTCCAATGTGGGCTAGTCGGCCTGTCGCCGGCGCACAAGAGGGGACAGCGCTATGTTCTCGGTATACGGCAAAGCAGGACGCGTTTTCAGGGGTTCTATGGAAGAGTTGCGACAGGTCGGCCCGGTCTCCAGAGCGGCCCGCAGCCATGTTGTGGCTCCGGTGGGCCTTGACCCGCGTGACCAGAACCCGCTGCACTACCCGGACCCTGCAGCCAAGCCGGGCACCGACACCGTCCATCGCACGGCCTTGGCAGCGTACGTGCAGACCCTCAAGCCTGGCCTGCCGCGTCAGCCCCTGACCCGCGTGGACGTCGTCATGAGTAGCCCGGTCACTACCGTCCTGGACACCGCCAATGTGGAAAAAGCCTGGCAAGTGCTGTCCACGAACCACCTCGGGCAGGCGCCCGTGGTGACCGAAAACGGGACGCTGGTGGGGCTGATTTCGCGCGCTGACCTGATGGCGCCAGAGCGCATGCCAAGCCCTGACAGCCACGCCCTGGTGTGGCGCGCGTTGTTGATGCAGCCCGTGGTGGATGTGATGTGGACACCCGTGCCCAGCGTCTCGCCTGATACCGACATCCGCCGTGTGGCCCGTGTGTTGCTGGATACGGGCCTGCCGGGGTTACCAGTGGTGGACGAAGAGGGCAGGGTCACGGGGTTTGTGTCCCGCTCGGATATCTTGCGCGCTGTAGTGGCAGACCCACCGCTGGACCTGTGGATCTAGTTATAGAAGGCTTCCACTTTCCCCTTGAGCTTGATCATCAGCGGCTGGCCCTTGCGGTCCACCGTCTTGCCCGCAGGCACCTTGATCCAGCCTTCGCTGACGCAGTACTCCGCCACATCGGTGCGCTCCCTGTCATTGAAACGGATGCCAATATCGTGTTCGAACACCGCGGCGACAAAGTGGGGGCTGCGTGCGTCGGTGGAAAGGTGGTCGGGCAGTAGGGGGCGTTGAGTGTCTTCAGTCATGGGTCGATTTTCCACGATTTGGAGCCAGTTTCTTGCACCGCTACACGGAACCCATTGCGGTCACTGTCGACCCGCGTGCTGCATCGCCCTGATGTGCCGCAGGCCACTTCACAGACAAAAAAAAGCCCCAAGTAAATCACTGGGGTTTTATCCTGGCGGAAGCTGTGAGATTCGAACTCACGGAGGACTCACATCCTCGCCGGTTTTCAAGACCGGTGCCTTAAACCGCTCGGCCAAGCTTCCAGAGGGCTAGATTCTAACTGGCTCGCAACCCTCCGTTGAGATGGCTGAACGAAATTGCCGGTTTCGGGCCGGCCATGTGCACATTATTTGGTGGATAGCGCGGTCGCGCCGGCGATTGCCACTTGCTCGTCCTGGGACGCCATCACACCCGAGACGCCAATGCCTCCAATAATCTTGCCGTCGACGATGATGGGTACTCCCCCTTGCAGTGGCGTGGCACCCCGGGCACCGCTCAGGCGTGCCCCTGCCACTGCTCGGAACGGTAGGCACTGCCGCTGTAGCCGGGGCTGACTGCCCAGGCCGGGTAATACGGCGGCGTGGTGACCACGCGCACCTGGTGCCCACGCGCAGCCAGCCAGGCGGCCAGGCGGCCAGCTCGCCGGTGTATTTGCCGATGCCGGTGAGCTCGGGCGCGAAATTGATGCCATAGAGGAGAATTTCCATAGCCCGAATCGGGCTGTGGACCCCGTGGAATGTGCGCAAGCCGCTATTCATTTGAGAGCATCCTCATCCCACTGCAAAACAGACTCGTAGTTTTGCCCCCCGTAATAAACGCCGATGACTGAAACCACGTCAGCGTCCACCGCAAAGGCAACTACCGCCCGCTTTTTGTAGTTGGTGACCCGCAAACCCGGGCGGATGTCGTCTCGGCGAGTACCCCTGAGCGGAAAAGTATGCAACCCCTCGCAGTAGGTGACGATGGCATCGGTATAACGGGCAGCAATGTCTGGTGAGGCTGCCTGAGCAACATAGCTGTACAACGCCTCCAATTGCGCCAGCGCTTCGGGTGTAAAGACAACACGGTAGTGCATCACACTGCGTTTGTTATCAACTTGTGCTGGGCTGCCAAGCGCTCACGCACTTGTTCAACCGAGACTGCGCGGCCTGGGTCTGCTTTGAGAGCGTCGTAGGCGGGGGCCACTTCCTGCACCAGCCAGTTGTCAACCGCGCGGTCGCGCGCTATCAGTGCCCGCAACCCATCGCGGATGACCTCACTCTCGGTTGCATATTCGCCCCCAGCCACCTTGGTTTTAACCAGGTTGGCCATTTCAATGGGTAAGGTCACGCTGAACTGTTGGGTAGTACGCATTGCATGCTCCATGTTGTTTGATGGGATTTAATCCTACCGCAAAAATTCAAATTCAATTAGTAGCAACTTCCCCCCACCCTAGTGCCCCAGCGGCACCTTGATCAATAGCAGCACCGCCGTGCCCACGGTTGCGCCAGGGGGTGAAGGCCTGGAGCAAAGCGGCTAGCATTTGTGTGCCAAACAGCAGCGGTGCCAGCAGGCCCACTGTGAGCTTGCCAGTTCGTAGCCAAAAGGCTACACTAAACAAATGATCACTATCAAACGCACACCCCAGTTTGATGCATGGTTTGATAGTTAGCGGGATGGATTGACCCAACGCAGGCTCATTGCCAGGCTTCGAAAAGCCAGCTTGGGTAACCTGGGCGATGTAAAGCCTGTGGGTGGTGCAGTATTTGAAATGCGCGAGTTTTTTGGCCCCGGCTGGCGAATGTATTACGTGCAGCGTGCCGGCGTGCTGATCGTTATGCTGGGTGGCGGAGATAAAGCCAGCCAGCAAACCGACATTGCAACAGCCATCGCTTTGGCCGAAAACCTTGAAGAATAAATACCATGACCAAAATTGCCGACTTGCCCGACTTTGATGTGGCGGACTACCTGAAAAGTGATGAAGACATTGCCCAATATCTGAACGTGGTGCTTGAAGACGGAGACCCAGCCCTGCTTGCGGCCAGCATTGGCGATGTGGCGCGTGCGCGCGGAATGACGCAACTAGCCAAAGACACCGGTCTGTCGCGTGAAAGCCTCTACAAAAGCCTGTCGGGCCAGCGTGCGCCCAATTCAGATACGCTGTTCAAGGTTATGAAAGCACTAGGCTTCAAGCTAACCGTCCAGCCGCTAGTCCACTAACTTACAGCGCCACTGCCTACCGCCCCACCCGCGCCAACACCACCCCCACCACCGCCCCCGCCAAATCAACCCCCACATCCTGCCAGGACGCATCACGGTGAGAGGCGAAGTTTTGCAGGGCTTCGGTCAGCAGGGGCGACCCCGGCAGCACTGCCATCAGCCCCAGGTCAGTTTTTCGGGTGATTTTCCCGCAGAGAACGAACACTACTTGTGGGCTAACGGGGCTGGGGGTCAGGCTTCTGGGAGGCGAAGCGTTCTGCTCCGTGTCCTCCGCCCGCTTTGCGGGCTCCTCCTTGACCTGCGCAGAACGCTCCGCCTCCCAGAAGCCTGGGTGCGCGTTGGCAGCCCCACTCCGTTTGGTGAGGCCAAATGCAGCAGGCGTTGGACCCCGCCGGGCTGGCGTGGCACCCACAGCGGGGAGCGCAGCACCGTCACCCCTTGCCGATGCCGGTGAGCTCGGGCGCGAAGTTGATGCCGTACAGGAGAATCTTCATGGTCAAATCGGGCTGTGGACCCCGTGGAATTTGCGCAGACAGCTACTGAATTTGTAGCAAACAAATGAGTCATTTTTGGGGGCATCTGTGCGGATCGTGCCTTGCGTTTGCCGCGGGGCTGTGTAGTGGTGTCACGCGTTCGTCGGGCTAAATCCATTGCTTTGTGCCCAGTCATTGAACAGGTCGCGCAACTCTTCGGGGAGGTCCAGCACAAAGTCGATATTCAAAGGATAGGCATAGTCCAAAAAGTAGCGGCAAGCATCCAGCAAAACTTCCCCCTGTCGCGCATCTTTCGGCCTCTTTTGTGCGTTTCGCTCCGGCTTCCTGGCCAGCCACAGTTTGTGCAGCGCCATCCATCGCGGGTCGGGCACGTATAGCGGGCAAGCGCGGTGGCGCTGGGTCGCAACCACTACAAAGGCCGCCTTCCCGCACAAGAGCCACTCCTGCTCCGCCAACGAAACCATTGACATGAACTTCTCTTTTTTAGGGAGCCTGGCCAGCGACACGCCTGAGCCACGGCACCATGCCAGATCAAAATCTTGCGTGGGCTCATTGCCTGCGGGAAACTTCACGCCGCACAGTACCTCGTACGCCGCAAATGCATTGGTGCCAACCACCAGAAGGTCGTTTCTCAACAACCCCTCAACATCCAGGGCACGAAGCAATTCGCCTTGCTTGTCCAGCATCACGGGGAGACGCAAAGCCCGATACTGCTGCGCGCGCTGCTCAATGAGCCCATCGGCTTCGGCGACCCGTTTCCTGGCCGTCTCCTTTTCAGCGACGAAGGACGCGTAAATGGCCTCGGTTTCGGATGAGCGGGCTCCCTTCGTCGTTGCGCTGTCATAGCTCCCGTTTTTTACGGCCAAGTAGTCAGTGCCCCCTTTGGACTGCCAAAACATCGAACTTGGTAACGCAGCCAGACTCTGCCGAGCTTGGTGCCACTGCTCATAAGACGCTTCAAGGTTGGCGATGACTTGCCCCGCGTCGGAGCGAAAGGGAATAAAGTCTGCCTTTGTAAATGCCATAAGCCCTCGATTTTAAGCATATTCCACCGACTACACGTAAATTTGCGCGTAGTCGGTGGAAAACGCCACCCGCCAGCCGGTGTATTTGCTGATGCCGGTTAGCTCTGGCGCAAAGTTGATGCCGTACAGGAGAATCTTCATGGCAAAATCGGCCTCTAGACCCCGTGGAATGTGCGCAAGCAGCTACCAATTAAATAGCACATTTACCCACCCTAATGCCCCAGCGACACCATGATCAACAGCAGCACCGCGGTGCCCACGGTTGCGGCCCACCACCCCATACCAGTGCCAATGCCACAGGCGAATGTCAAAACGCCAGTCCAC
>CAJAVE010000294.1 GCA_903945325.1 uncultured beta proteobacterium
TCGGCAATTGGCGTGCACAGCGGTGGCATATTGTTGTATGCCAATGCGGCGGCCATCACGATGTTTGGTGCCGATTCGAGCCAGGATTTGATCGGCACGTGGGTCTACGACCGGGTGCATCCGGACTTTCGTGAATCGGTGATGAAGCGGGTCAGCGACTACATTGACCATGGTGAACCGGCACCCCTGGCCAAAGCCAAGTTTCTGAAGATGGATGGCTGCGTCATTGATGTGGAAATCCAGGGCACGCCGATTGTGTTTGACGGCAAACAATCAACCCTGTTTGCGGTGCACGACATCACCCAGAGCACGCGGGCAGCGGACGAGCTGCGCATCGCCGCCACGGCGTTTGAGTCGCAACAGGGCATGGCCATCACCGATGCGCAACGCGTGATTTTGCGGGTCAACCAGGCATTCACCGCCATTACCGGCTACAGCGCCGAAGAAGCGGTGGGGCAAACCCCGCGCATTCTGTCGTCGGGCCGCCACGACAGCGCCTTCTATGCCGCCATGACGCAAACCCTGCAGACCGAAGGCGCCTGGTCCGGCGAGATCTGGAACCGGCGCAAGAGCGGCGAGGTCTACCCCGAGTGGCTGACCATCAGCGCCGTGAACGACAGCGCCGGTGTGACAACGCACTTTGTCGCCATCTTCAGCGATGTCAGTGACCGCGTGAGCGCGCAGGCGCAAATTGACACGCTGGCCTTTTATGACCCCCTGACCCAGTTGCCCAATCGGCGCTTGCTGCTGGACCGGCTCGACCAGGCGCTGCACGCCGGCACACGCCACAACCGCAAGAGTGCGCTGCTGTTTGTCGATCTGGACAACTTCAAAACCCTCAACGACACCCTGGGCCACCACCAGGGCGACCTGCTGCTGGCCCAGGTGGCGCAGCGCTTAAAGGGCTGCATCCGCGATGGCGACACGGTGGCGCGCCTGGGCAGCGACGAGTTTGTGGTGATGCTGGAAGACCTGAGCGAAAACCTGCAGGACGCGGCGACGCAAGCCGAAGCCGTGGGCGAGAAAGTGCTGGTCGCACTGGCGCAGGACTACGCGCTGGACGGTGGCACGTACCACAGCACCACCAGCATTGGCCTCACCCTGTTTGGCGACCCGCAACAGGAAAGCAGTGAAGAGCCGCTCAGGCGCGGCGAGCTGGCCATGTTCCAGGCCAAGGCCGCCGGGCGCAACACGCTGCGCTTCTTTGATGCGCAGATGCAGGCCCAGGTGTCGGCCCATGCCGCGCTGGAAGCAGATTTGCGCGAAGCCGTGCACCAGCAGCAATTCCTGCTGCACTACCAGCCGCAGGTGGTGGGTGCGGGCCGCATCACCGGGGTGGAGGCACTGGTGCGCTGGCAGCACCCACGCCGGGGCATGGTGTCGCCCGCCGAATTTATTCCGCTGGCCGAAAAAACGGGGCTGATTTTGCCGCTGGGTCAGTGGGTGCTGGAAACCGCCTGCATCCAGCTGGCGGCGTGGGCGCATCAGCCACCGATGGCGCACCTGACGATGGCAGTCAATGTGAGCGCAAGGCAGTTTTTGCAGACCGATTTTGTCGACCGGGTGCTGGCCACGCTGGCATCCACCCAGGCCCCGCCCCGGCTGCTGAAGCTGGAGCTGACCGAAAGCATGCTGGTGGACGACGTGGAGGCCGTCATCGCCAAGATGGGCGCGCTCAAGGCCCGTGGGGTGACTTTCTCGCTGGATGACTTTGGTACCGGCTATTCATCGCTGTCTTACCTGAAGCGCCTGCCGCTGGACCAGCTCAAGATCGACCAGGGCTTTATTCGCAACATCGTCACCGACCCCAATGACGCAGCCATTGCCAGGATGGTGGTGGCGCTGGCCGAGAGCATGGGGCTGACCGTCATCGCCGAGGGCGTGGAACTGCAAGCCCAGGCCGACTTTTTGGCCCACCTGGGTTGCCATGCGTACCAGGGCTATCTGTTCAGCAAGCCGCTGGCGCTGGAGGCGCTGGAGGCATTTGCCAATGGCGGTGCAGACGCGCAATGATTGGTGGTGTTACCATGGTGGCACTTATTGGGAGAGCTCCATGTCCGCTACCACTTCGCTGAAACTGCCCGACGCTTTGAAGGCCACCATTGCCAAAGTCGCTGCGTTTGAGGGCAAGACGGCCCATGCGCTGATGGTGGACACTTTGCAAGAAGCCATGGAAGATGCGCTGGTACGTCAACAGTTTTATGCCGATGGCGAGGTGAGTTATCAGGACACTGTGCGGTCCAACGCGGTGTTTGACGGTGCGGATGTCAAGGCCTACGTCTTGGCCCGTGTAGCGGGTGGCAAGCCGGGCAGACCGCTGGCACGGCCCCTGGATGCGGCCAAGCCCATGACCCCATCGCATGGCTGAACTGGTCTATACCGCGCAAGCGCTGATGGACCTGGAAAGGCTCACCGATTTCCTGGTGATGACCGATCCGCATGCCGCACAAGCTACCGCCGTGCTGATTTTCGAAGCGCTGGAGATTTTGGTGCAGCACCCTGAGATGGGCCGCAAAGTCCACTTTGGACAGCGCGAGCTGGTGATCTCAAGGGGGAGAACCGGTTATCTGGCGCTCTACCGGTTTTTGCCCCCGACCGACCGCATCCTGGTGTTGAGGCTTCGGCATCAACGGGAGTCTGGATACAAAAGCGTGTAGCCTACCCATCGATTGCCGCGCTGCGCTCGCAATGACAAGGTATCCCGTTGTCCCGTAAAATGTATCTACATCAACGTATATCAATTTCAACCATGATGAATCTACAAATTGCCAAATGGGGGAATAGCCTTGCGGTACGCATTCCGGCAGACTATGTGCGCCAAATTGGCATCAAGGACGGTGACCTTCTGGTGGCGCAGGTGGGTGCTGATGGCGCGTTGAATCTCAGACCACCAGCACAGTGGAGCCGTAAAGACTTCGCCCAGGAACTGGCACGCGATGCCCAGGCGCTGCCCATGGGCACCTCCGTCATGGAACAGTTGCGACAAGAGGCGCGTTACTGATGTTGTATGTCGATACCAGCGTCCTGGTGGCACTGTGCACCCACGAGGCCAAAACAGCCGATGTAGTCCAGTGGTATGGCGCCTGCACCGACGAGTTGGCATCTGCCGCATGGTGTGTCACCGAGTTTGCCAGCGCCTTGGGCATCAAGCAGCGCACAGGCCAGTTGACCGAGCCGCAAGCACAAGCCGCATGGGTCAAGTTTGAGCGCATGTGCGCCAATGACCTGCAGTTGCTGAGCGTGGATGCGATGACCTTTCACAAAGCTGCCATGCTGACCATGGATGCAGCGGCGGGTTTGCGTGCCGGTGATGCCTTGCATCTTGCCTGTGCCATGGAAGCCAAAGCGGCGGGAATGGTGACTCTGGATGCTGTGCTGGCCAAGAATTCCAGGCGGTGCAAGGTGAAACCGGTGGCGATTTAGCAGTGTGAAGCCTGCCCATCGATTGCCGCGTGGCAATCACAGTGGCCGAAAACGCTATTGATTCAATAGCTGGTTGCGCATATTCCACGGGGGCTAGAAGGCTATTTCTCTCAAATTCTTCGACACCATGGCCGTTGTAATGTTGACATTGGCATAATATGCCAATGCTTTAAACAGGAGTGACGTCAATGCCAACCCGAAACGTAGTGCTTACCGCGCACCAAAGTCAATTGATTGATGAATGGGTTGCCGCCGGACAGTATCAAAACGCCAGTGAGGTGCTGCGCGAAGGATTGCGCCTGGTGGAGCAGCAGAAGCTGGAGTACCGCGTGCGCCTGGACGCACTCCGCCAAGCCGTCAATATTGGCATCGCGGACTTCGAGGCAGGCAATTTTCAGACTTTTGACTCCGCACAAGCTTTAGCGGCGGATTTGGCGACGATGACCACTGAGGCCCTGGGTTCTGTGTGAATAACGAAAGCTGGACAGTTCGTAAAAGCACGACGGTGAATACCGATTACATCGGCATCTTGCGTTGGACTGAGCGGCATTTTGGCAGGGAACAAGCCCGAATCTACGCAAGAACCCTGGGTACGGCGCTCCTCGATCTGCGTGGCGGACCCAACATCGTCGGTAGCCATCTGTGCACTGACTTGGCCAACAATATTTACACCCTGCATGTGGCGCGAAAGGGATTCGCTGGTCGGCATTTTGTCGTGTTTCGTGCCAACGACGCAAGCCGGCAGATCGACGTGCTTCGCATCCTGCATGACAGCATGGACTTGAAGCGACACCTGCATTAAAAACATAAAGCAAATCATTATTTACATTTTTGTGTACTTATTAATATAATGATTGTCATTATGCCGTCCAAAGCGCCCATCCTCTATCCTGCCCAGACTCTGCTTTTGACAGCGCTGGGCGAGCGCCTGCGAGACGCGCGGCTGCGCCGGGGGTTTTCCGCCGCAACGGTCTGCGCCCGGGCCGACATCTCGCGCCCCACCCTCACCAAGGCAGAGGCTGGTAACGCGGCCGTCACACTGGGCACCTATCTGCAGGTTCTGCGGGTATTGGGGTTAGAGCAAGACCTGAGCTTGCTTGCCGCCGACGATGTGGTTGGCCGACGCCTGCAAGACGCCCAGCTGCCACACCGCAAGCGGGTGGCCCGCCAGCCCAAGGAGGCAGCGTGAGCCGCCTGCACAAGCCCACCGCTGATGAAACGCCGCGAACTGGTCGAGGCCCGCCAAGCCGAGCGAACCCGGCGCGAACTCAGTGCCTGGGATTTTTGGCTGGGTGTGCAAGACGCCACCCGCATGGGCGCGCTGCGATTCAGTGCGGCACAAGACAGCGACCCGCCGCTCTTTTTGGCGAATGAAGCACTGGTAGCGCCACCGCTAACCCAACTGGGCGAACTACAGCAAGTGGCGCTGGAGCTTACCCGCAAAGAGCAGGACGACTTGACGCTGCTGCAGCAATGCTTGCGTGTGCTGGTGGCACCCGGTGCATCTTTGGGCGGTGCGCGAGATGCTGCTGCACAGTCTGGCGCACGACTGCGGCATCGAAGTCGCACCGGCCCGGCGCGACACCCATGTGCTGGCTGGGAGTCCAAGTCCAGGCAGCTCGGCTTAAGCGCCGAAGACCGAGCCGAGCTTGAAGATGCCTTTGCGACGGCAGTAAAGTAAAGCCAGGATTTCTTCTCTGAAGGCCAAAGGAGTTCGCTTCAATACACAACAGATGGCGCCTGGATAGGCAATACCAGGTCAAAGCGGGTCCCCTGGCCCAGAACCGAGTGGACGTTGATGCTGCCACCCAGTACCCTGGTGGTGATGCGGTGCGAAATCGACAGCCCCAGCCCGGAACCACCGCGACCCAGCTTGGTGGTGAAAAAGGGGTCAAATATCTGACCCAGATGCTCGGTCGGTATCCCCACGCCATTGTCCTCAATCGACACGCAGACCACACTGTCGGATTGCCGAACCGCAGAGACCCGAATTACGCCTGCGTCCATTGCGTCAAATGCGTGATTGACGGCGTTGGTGACCACATTCATCACCACCTGCCCCAACGGTCCGGGAAAACTGTCCATGACCACCGCATCGCAGAAGCCGACCTCCAATTGCAGCGGACGCAGCTTGATGCCTGGACGCAGCGTATCCAGCACTTCATTGAGGGTCTGCGCCAGGTCAAATGTGCGTCGGCGCTCCGAGTCCTGGTCAACCGCCACCTGCTTAAAACTGGCAATCAGCGAAACCGCCCTCTCCAGCGACCGCAGGGTCAGCTCGGTGCCCTCTTTCACCCGCAACATGAAGTTCTCAAACACCGACTTTTTCAGACTGCCATCGCCCAGACTCTGCTCCATGACATCTATGTCATGGGTGATGGTGCTGGCCGACACCAGCGCGTTGCCCAATGGCGTATTCAATTCGTGCGCCACGCCGGCCACCAGGCTGCCCAGGGATGCCAGCTTTTCCGAGTTGATCAGTTCGTCCTGCGTGTGCTTCAGTGCATCCATGGTGGCCATCAGTTCGCGGTTGGCTTGATCGAGCGCTTGCGTACGTTCGGACACCCGTAATTCGAGATCGGTGTTGAGCAATTTCAGTTCGGACTCCAACCGCTTGCGGTCCGTCACGTCCACCGACATGGTCAGCACACAATCTTCATCGCCATAGAAAAACCGCTCGGACGACAGCAGGATCACGCGCGGTGTGCCGTCGCGCATCAAAAAATTCACCTCGTGGCCACTGACGCGCCCTTCGGCAGAAAAACTGTCAATCCAGTGCTGGCGCTGGCGCATGTCCTGCCAAAAGCCCAGGTCAACGGAGGTCTTGCCCAACACCTGCGGCTTGGAAAACTGGAAAAAACGCTCCCACGCCGGATTGACATCGACATACACACCACTGGCAAAACTGGCCACCGTGATGGGCAGCGGGCTGGCATTGAGCAGTTGCAGAACTTTTTGCTCGTTGGTCCGCGTGGCTGACTCTTGCTTGGCCAACTCGTCCACCTTTTGCTTCAGATGCAAATTGAGCGCCTGGATCTCGGCCATGCTGCTTTGGTGCACGTTGAACACCTGTCGCAAAACCAGGTAACCGACCACCCAAACGCTGGTCATGGGAAGCCAGTAGCCACCACCGGTTGCCGTGGGAATGGGCGTCCACATGCCATTGCCAGCGACAAAAACCAGCACGGTGATCCAGGAAATGGATGCAATCAGCAAAAAGAGGGCTTGGCGCATACCGAGCAGCCAGCCACCCATCAACACCAAAATAACGCAACCGTGCAGGATGGGATTGACGATGCCGCCGCGATACCCGGACTGCACCATGATGGCAATCCAGATCGACCAGATGTAGACCGAAAAACCCAGTCGGTCGGTAAAACGCTTGCGCAGGACATTGCAAACGGGGCCGCCACAACCAATCAAGACGGGAGCGAACAGGCGTGTCCAATCGCCACCAATGGCCAGGATGATTGCAATGTAAGCGGCGCAACTCCAGGTGGTGAGTTGAATGAGCCGGTCAAACAGGCGGTTTAGCGTCTGCGTTTGGAA
>CAJAVE010000295.1 GCA_903945325.1 uncultured beta proteobacterium
GTGGGCGTGGTGATCCCCTCGCTGAACAAGAAGCTCACCGGCATGTCCTTCCGCGTGCCCACCAGCGATGTGTCCGTGGTGGACCTGACCTGCGAGCTGAATTCTGAGGCCACGCTGAAAGAAATCTGCGCTGAAATGAAAGCCCAGAGCCAGGACGCCTTGAAGGGCGTGCTGGGTTACACCGAAGACAAGGTGGTTGCCACCGACTTCCGCGGCGAGACCTGCACCAGCGTGTTCGACGCCGATGCATCCATCGCGCTGGATGGTACCTTCGTGAAGATCGTGGCCTGGTACGACAACGAGTGGGGCTATTCCAACAAGTGCCTGGACATGGTGCGGGTCGTCGCCAAGTAAGTAAGCCGCCTTCCGCCAAAGCCCATGTCGCCAGTCGACATGGGCTTTTTCTTTTGGTTAACATGCACCAATGACTTTGGATCCAGAACAACACGCGGCAATCGAACACAACGGTGCTTCGTGGATGACTCTGGAGAAGGCGGTGAATGCTCACAGGCAATGGAAAGCCACGTTTCAAGCGGCTGCTGCAAACCGGGAAACGCTCGACGTGGAAACCATCCAGCGTGATGACTGTTGCGACCTGGGCAAGTGGCTCGCTTCAGACGGGCGCAGGCTCTATGGCAACCGGCCCGAATTCACCAACCTGGTGAACAAGCACAGTGCCTTCCACAGCATTGCGGGTGTGGTAGCCGGTTTCATCAACGACGGTGCGCAGGACGCCGCCCGGTCCCACTTGCGCGGTGGCTCCCAATTTGCGTTTGCCTCGACCGAGGTCAGTGTTGCCATCACGCTTCTCAAGGCGCAGGTTGTCAACACACCAGATAGGGTTTGATCGTTGTTTTGGCCGCCGTCGGCCCCCAACGGTTCAGGATTTCAGTAGCCTTTCCAGATGCATCCGTCCGTCCGGGCTGGTCATGATGACGAGCACTGCACCGGCTTTGACGATGTGGTCGTCCGGCGGGTTGAAAATCCACTTGCCGTGCTCATGGGTGGCCATCAGCAAATACTCTTTTGACCGGGGTGCCAGCACCGCCAAAGGGGTGGCGGAAAAACTGGCCGGCACCAACACTTCTTCCACCCGCAAGCCATCGTCACTGCGCAACATCTGGTCCATGAAATTGACCGCATGGGGGCGTACCATGGCCGAGGCAATGCGCATGCCACCGGTGAAGTCGGGGGAGACAATTTCGTCAGCGCCTGCGCGCTTGGCCTTGTTGGTGTTGCGGATGTCGTGTACCCGGACGACTACACGCGCCTTCGGGTTGAGCAACTTGACTGAGAGCGCAATCATGAGGTTGTGGCTGTCGTCCCCGGTCACTGCAAAGACGCCGGCCGCATTGGCCAGACCGGCTCTGAGCAAAGCTTCGTCGTCTGCCGCGTCTTCATGCAAGTGAAAGGATCTCGGGTTGTGCTCCAGCCAATTGTCCAGCGCTGCGCGGTCGGTTTCGATGATGACGAAGCGGCGGTGCGTTTTCACCATTTCCTGAGCCACATTGGAGCCAACCCGGCCAATGCCACAAACGATGAAGTGTCCTTTGAGTTCAGAGATTTCTTTTTCCATGCGCTTCTTTCTCAGTTCGGCATTCAGATCGGAGTCAATCAGCAGAGCCACCATGGTTGAGAACAGATAGCTCATGGTGCCGATGCCGATTACCGCAATAAAGACGGTGAACAGACGCCCCATCGGGTGATTGCTCAGGTCCACTGTCTCTCCATAGCCGATGGTGGCGATGGTGATGAAGGTAAAGTAAAAGCTGTCAATCCAGGTGGCGGTGGGACGACCTATATGGTGATAAACCAACGTACCGAGCGCGGTCACTGCAAGCAGCAGTGCTGCGCCGTACAGCAGACCTTTGAAGTGCCTGCTCCGAATGATTCTTTTGAGTCCTGTGCGACGCATGTTCATGCTGCGCAAAATTGTAAAGGACCGCCCCGCATGGACTAACCCGCGTGAAACTGGTCCGCGTTTTTGCCTTTGAAGGGTGCATAAAACGCCTTGATGGCGACCATGTCGGCCTCAATGTCGCCCGTGGGGTGGAATACTGGCCCCAGACCGCTGATTTTGCGCTCGTAGTCCATATAGGCCATGACGATGGGAACCCCTGCACCCACGGCAATGTAGTAGAAGCCGGTCTTCCAGTAGCGGGTTTTTCCGCGTGTGCCTTCCGGTGGCACCACAAGCTGTAACGGCCCTTTGGCGTTCTTCATGGCCTCCACCGAGGCGGCAACCAGGTTGTTGGAACTTTCGCGGGTGACCGGTATGCCGCCCAGCCACATCATGATTGCGCGAAACGGAAACCGGAACAGTTGGCGTTTACCCATCCAGTAAATGTTGAGGTGCAGCACAAATGCCACCATCAGGGTGTAAGGCAGATCCCAGTTGCTGGTGTGCGGGGCGGCAATGAGCACGCACTTTTGACCGTTGGCTGGCAATTCGCCCTCCACTTTCCAGCCGCTGAGTTTCATAAAGGCGATGGAGAGGCCGCGCAAAAGGGTGTTGACCACCGGCGTATCAAATAGGGTGAGGTGCATGGGCGAGGGTGGCTTTGAAGGCGGTTGAAATCATTGTCGCCGTTTTATCCCAGGGTTTGCCTTACATTGTGCTGCTCGCAACGCGCCACTATTGAGAGACTGCTGTGAAGAAAATCGAATGCCCTTGTGGGAGTGGCCAGGACCTTGCCGACTGCTGCGGACCCTGGCATGCCGGTCTGGCCCTGGGCCTGCACGCCCCTACGCCCGAGGCGCTCATGCGCTCGCGTTACAGCGCCTATGTGTTGGGGCTCATCGACTATCTGGTGGACACCTGGCACCCTTCGACCGCCCCAGGCGATCTGGAACTGCAACCGGTCAAGTGGCTGGGTCTGGAGGTGCTCCACGCCGCATCCAGCGGCGACGTGGGGGTTGTGGAATTTATCGCCCGCTGCAAAATCAGTGGTCGCGCCGAACGCATGCACGAGCTGAGCCGTTTTGTGCGCGAGCAGGGGCGCTGGTATTACGTTGACGGCCAGGTGCCGCAGGAGAGCTGATTTGCCGGATCTTTCACTCATCATCCAGGAACCCGCAGACCCTGCGGCGCAGTTGATCCTGCTATGCCACGCTGCCGGGACCGATGCCGCGTCATTGCTGCCACTGGGCGAGCGTCTGGGCGAGGCCTTCCCCCTCGCCACGATTGTGTCCCTGCAAGCCGACGCGCCCGGCACGACCGCTCAGGGTTTTGAATGGTTTTCCAGCGCTGCACTGACCGACGGGAACCGCTCTGAGCGTGTGGCCCAGGCCGTGGCCGCGTTGCACATCGCGGTGCGCGATTGGCAGGAGCGCAGCGGCGTCCCGGCAATGGCTACCGCCTTGATCGGACTTTCGCAGGGCGCAGAAATGGTATTGGAGGCGAGCAAACTGCAACCCATGCTGGCCAGCCGTGTGGTCGCCATAGGCGGGCGCTTCACGACGTTGCCCGATGTGCCACCCGCCGTCACCACCATCCATTTCCTGCACGGCAAGCTGGACGGGTTGGTTCCCTATCGCCACAGCGTGATCGCGGCCCACCATTTGCGCGACATGGGTTGCGACATTACGGCCGAGGTCGTGCCCTTTGTCGGCCATGAACTGCACCCCGATCTGATCGAACTGGCCATCACCAAGCTCAGTACCCATATTGCCCACCATTTGTGGACGGCGGCGCAGGAGGCCGCACCGCCATCAGCTTAGGTGCTTGCCCACAATCCCGGCCAGTTCAAACATCGTCACCTGCGGCTTGCCAAAGACGGGCAACAGCTTGGCGTCCGCATTGATGGCGCGCTTGTTGGCCGCGTCCTGCAGCCCATGGGTCTTGATGTAGTCCCACAGTTTCTTGATGACTTCGGTGCGGGCGACCGGCTCGTTGCCGATGACGGCAGCCAGCTCCGCGCTGGGTTGCTTGCTGCTGGCGGACGTGGTCTTGCGGGGTGCTTTGGGCTTGACGGCTTTTGCGCTGGCTGGGGTTTTGGCTTTGGTGCCTGCGGCCTTTTTTGCAGGTGCTTTTGTGCCTCCAGCCCCCGTCACTACTGCGCGACCAGCTATTTTTTTTGTAGCAACAGCGGATTTGGCGGCGGTTTTGCGTGGCGGAAATTTGCTGGGTGCAAACTCAAAGTTCACCTTGCCAGCGTCCGGGTCCCAGGCCAGCATGGCCTTGAAGGCGCGGCGGGTGCGCATGGAGACAAATTTGTCCAGCAGATCGGTCTTGCCGGTCGCCAGCAGCTTTTGCATCTGAGCACGTTCAATGGGCTGCTGCAGGATGATCTGGCCGGTCTTGAAGTCGCAGTTTGGCGTGGGGTGGGCGTGGGTCGGGACTGAGCGGTCGCAGACATAGTTCTTGCCGTGCTCGTACACCGTGCCGCCTGCGGCATTGCCGGTTGCCGCGCCGCACTTGGGGCAAGGTCCCAGGGCCTCTTGTGCGGAGAAGTCGATGATCTCGCCGCTGTCCTCGCCCTTCTTGTCATCGCCAAAATCAAATTCGAGTTTGTAGTTTTTGGTCTCGTCGTCGAACTTGATGACCATCTCTGCGGTGAACGGCCAGCCTGCTTTGGAGCGGAAGCCTTCCAGCGGCCCAATCTTGCGGTCCCGCAGAAATTGCTCCACCTCGGCCGCTTCAAAGGTGCGTCCGGCAGGCGTTTTGCCGAAGGAAAAGCCACAACCGTCTTCGGTGCCGGTCTTGCCGGTACAGGTGTAGCGGCGGTAGTTTTCCTTGACGATGCCACCGCAATTGGGGCACGGGGCCGAGAGCGTGGCGTAGTCGCCCGGGATAGTGTCGCGGTCGTATTCCTTGGCCTTTTTGACCATGCGCTCGGTCATGGCGGCAATCTCGGCCATGAAGCTGGTGCGGCTCATCTTGCCCTGCTCCATCTGGGCCAGTTTGTATTCCCACTCGCCAGTGAGTTCGGCCTTGGTCAGCTCTTGCACGTCCAGGCCGCGCAACAGAGTCATTAGCTGGAAGGCCTTGGCGGTGGGAATCAGTTCGCGGCCTTCGCGCATCATGTATTTCTCGGCGATCAAGCCTTCGATGATGCTGGAGCGCGTGGCGGGCGTGCCCAGCCCCTTTTCCCCCATGGCTTCGCGCAGTTCGTCGTCGTCGACTGTCTTGCCGGCGTTTTCCATGGCGCCCAGCAGCGTGGCTTCGGAGTAGCGGGCCGGAGGCTTGGTCTTGAGACCCTTGGGGTCTACGGTTTCGGTCCTGACTTTTTCGCCGGGCTGCACCGGCACCAGGCTCTGGCCTTTGTCGCCGTCCTTGGCGTCTGCCACTTCGTCAGCGGCTTCCTTGCCATAGATGGCCAGCCAGCCCGGCTTGACCAACACCTTGCCTTCGGTTTTGAAGGAATGCAGGGCAGCCACCGTGATCCGGGTGGTCACCTGGTATTCGGCACTGGGGAAGAACACCGCCATGAAACGGCGCACCACCAGGTCATAGATTTTTTGTTCGGCTTCACTCAAGCCATGGGGCGCCTGCAGCGTGGGGATGATGGCAAAGTGGTCGCTCACCTTGGCGTTGTCAAACACGCGCTTGGTGGGTTTCACATAGCCACCCTTGACCGCCTGGGCTGCAAACGGTGCCAGGTGCTTCATGCCACTCTCAGAAAGCATGGCAAACGTGTCCTTGACCACGGGCACATAGTCTTCGGGCAGGTTGCGCGAATCGGTACGCGGGTAGGTGAGGGCCTTGTGGCGCTCGTACAGGCTCTGCGCGATGGACAGTGTGGTCTTGGCAGAGAAGCCGAATTTACCATTGGCCTCGCGCTGCAGGCTGGTCAGGTCAAACAGCAGGGGCGAGGCTTGCGTGGTGGGCTTGCTCTCCTCAGAAACGGTGGCTTGCTGGCCGCGTACCGCGTCGGCAATGGCCTGCGCTTCGTATTGGGTCCAGACGCGGTCAGCCTTTTTCTCGGCATCGTCGGCGTCGCGCTTGTGCGCGGGGTTGAACCATTTGGCGGGGTACTCACCGGCCTGTGCACCAAAGGATGCGTGGATTTCCCAGTAGTCGCGGTTGATGAACTTGCGGATCTGCTCTTCGCGCTCCACGACCACCGACAGCGTTGGCGTCTGCACCCTACCGACCGTGGTCAGGAAAAAGCCACCGTCGCGCGAGTTGAACGCCGTCATGGCGCGCGTGCCGTTGATGCCGACCAGCCAGTCGGCCTCGGAGCGGCATCGTGCGGCGTCGGCCAGGGGTTGCATTTGCTTGTCCGTACGCAGGGCGCCAAATCCGTCGCGGATGGCCTGAGGCGTCATGGACTGCAGCCACAGCCGTGACACCGGCTTGCCCAGGGGCTTGGCGCCACCGGCGTACTGCTCGATCAGGCGAAAGATCAGCTCACCCTCGCGGCCCGCGTCACAGGCGTTGATCAGCTTGTCTACGTCCTTGCGCTTGGCCAGTTTGACGACCGCGTTCAGGCGGGTCTTGGTCTTGTCCACCGGTTTCAGGTCAAAGTGGGGTGGGATCACGGGTAGATGGGCAAAGCTCCATTTGCCGCGCTTGACGTCGAATTCTTCCGGCGCCTGAATCTCCACCAGATGGCCCACGGCGCTGGAGACCACAAAAGTGTCACTCTCGAAGTACTCGTCGTGCTTCTCGAACTTGCCCGCTGTGGGCGTGAGCGCACGCACGATGTCTTGGGCTACTGAAGGCTTCTCGGCAATGACTAACGTTTTATTGAAAACAATGTTTTTCATCTGACTACAATCCGTTTCTCGCGTGCGCGCAGGTGCGCGCATGCACATACGTGAGCGCGCACACACGCACGCCCATACGGTTCACCATACCAAATTTTTAAGTCCAGTTGTCCGACGCGCAGAAAAGAGAGAAAAAGTGAGCAAAACAATGCCCCGTGGCGACACCCGCCGCATTCAAGTCCGTCGCTCCGGTGTGCATGGGAAGGGCGTGTTTGCGTTACAGGACATTGGCGAGGGCGAAACCATCATCGAGTACGTGGGCCAAGTCATTACCTGGGCGCAAGCGCAGGCGCGCCATCCGCACGACCCCAAAGACCCCAATCACACCTTCTATTTCCACATTGATGAAACCCATGTGATCGATGCCAAGGTAGGTGGCAACTCGTCACGCTGGATCAACCATTCGTGCGACGGTAACTGTGAAGCCGACGAAGTGGATGGGCGCATCTTCATCAAGGCCCTGCGTGATATAGCCCCTGGCGAAGAACTCAATTACGACTACGGCCTGATCCTGGACGAGCGCTACACCAAGAAGCTCAAGGCCGAGCACCCCTGCTGGTGTGGTGCCGAGACGTGCCGGGGCACCTTGCTGTCTCCCAAAAAAGGCAGGAAGTAAGTCCTTGAAAGGCGCCCAAAGCACGAGTGGCCCCATTCGATGGCCTGCGGAAGCCGTCTGGGAGGCTGTATCGCCCCTATTGGCGGGTTTTACGGTGGAGGTAGTGCCCGAGATTGACTCCACGAATACCGAGTTGATGCGCCGTGCCCGTGCCGGTCACATCGATCCCGTGCTGCTGGTGGCTGAGAACCAGACAGCGGGCCGGGGCCGGTTGGGACGGCAGTGGTTCAGTGGGGCGAGCGAAAGCACTGCCAATCATCTCAACGAAGGACCATTGCCCTCCTTGATGTTTTCGCTCGGATTGCCGCTCGCACCTCATGACTGGTCAGGCCTGTCACTGGCGGTGGGGCTGTCCATTGTCGAGAGCCTGCACCCCGAGCTGCAACTGAAGTGGCCCAATGATGTCTGGTGGCAATCGCGCAAGCTCGCGGGCATCCTGATCGAGACCGCCAGCGTAGGGGAAGTGCGCTATGCCGTGGTTGGCGTGGGCATCAACATTGCACCGCGTGACGCCGAGGGGCTCAGCACACCGCCCGCATCGCTTTCCGAGTTGTTGCCGGGTATCGACGCTCCAGCAACGTTGGCACGCGTGGCAGAGCCTTTGGTGCGGGCAATACTCCAGTTTGAGACGCACGGATTTGTTGCCTGGCGCGCGGCTTTCCATGCCCGTGATCTTTTGTATGGACATACTGTGCAATGCAGCGACGGGTTGACCGGTGTTGCGCGCGGTGTCGATGCAAGCGGCGCGTTGTTGGTGCATACTGAAAACGGGTTGAGAAAAATTACCAGTGCCGAGGTCAGCGTGCGACCCGCGTCACCCGCACATCCGATCTGAAGCCATGTTGAGACTGCTTGTACTGATTCTGATTCTGGCCAATGGCGTTTATTACGCTTGGAGCGAAGGGATGCTGCGGTCTGCCGGGTTTGCTCCCGTTCAACAACAGGAGCCACAACGCTTGACGCAGCAATTGAAGCCCGACGCTTTGCGCGTGCTGTCAAAGCAGGAGTTCAAGCGCGTTGAGGTGCAGGTGCAGGCTGATTTGGTTCCCAAGGAGTGCCTCTTGGCGGGACCGTTTGACGACACCCAGGCGGGCGTATTGCGCCGTGCGCTGGAGTCGGCGTTGGTGCCAGGCACCTGGCAGCTTGAACCCGTCCTGGTGCCCGAGCGCTGGATCGTCTATATGGGCAAGTTCGCCAGTTTGGAAGGTCTGGCCAAGAAAAAGGAAGAACTGCTCGCAATGCGGCTGACCCCACATAGCTTGAGCAACCCTGCGCTGGAGATTGGTCTGACTCTGGGAGCTTTTGATAACCAGGATGCGGCTAACGCCGAATTAGCAAGGCTCAATCTTCGCGGCATTCGAACAGCCAAGGTTGTATTAGAGTACCCGGCGGGTCAACAGACACAACTGAAGTTCCCCGCTTTGACCAACGAGCTGAAACTACACCTGAACGATATCAAGGCGGCCATGGCCGGTAAATCGTTGCGCAACTGCAACTAGGCTAGGTGGGAGGGGTCAATCCGGGCGCGCAAATCGCACGGTAAAGCAAGTGCCTGGCGGTGACTGACCGGGTCGACTGTCTTCCAGTGTGATGCTGGCGTGGTGCTGGCGTGCAATCTCCAGCACGATCGGTAAGCCCAGTCCGGAGCCATCTGCCTCGGTTCCGAGCGCCCGGTAAAAAGGCTGAAACACCAGTTCGCGCTCGGATGCTGGTATGCCTGGCCCGGAATCTTCCACCTGTACAACCAGCACCTTGCTGAACGGGTCCTTGAGCACCCGTGCGGTGATCATGCCTGGCTTGTCGATGGAGGACGGTGTGTAGTTGATGGCGTTGTCCATCAAATTGCGGACCATCTCTTTGAGAAGTGTCGGGTTCCCCATGAGCGTCACATCCTCCTCGCCCGGCTCTGCTCCCTCATAGCCAACGTCGATGTGTTTGTCCATGGCGCGCGGTACGCAATCCCGTATGACATCCATGGTCAGCTTCACCAGATTGCAGGACTGTTGGCTCATCACCGTGCCACTGCTTTCTGCGCGTGCCAAAGCCAAAAGCTGGTTGACTGTGTGGGTTGCGCGGATGCTGGAGCGCCCAATCTGGCGCAAGGATTGTTTCAGGTCTTCCGCGTTGGCACCTTCGCGTTGTGCCAGGTCAGCCTGCATGCGCAGGCCCGCCAGTGGCGTCTTGAGCTGGTGCGCGGCGTCTGCCAGAAATCGCTTTTGCGTAGCGATGGAGTCTTTCAGGCGCATCAGCAGGTCGTTGACCGACGAGACCAGCGGCGCTACTTCTATCGGCACGGCCTGTGCGTCCAGCGGACTGAGATCGTCCGGGCTGCGCGCGCGTATGCGTTCTTCCAGATGGTTGAGGGGTTTGATTGCCTGCACCAGTGCCAGCCATACCAACAGCACGGCCAGCGGCAGGATGACAAACTGCGGCAGCATCACGCCTTTGACAATTTCGGTGGCCAATACCGAGCGCTTGTCCATGGTCTCAGCAACCTGGACCAACGCTGGTTTGCTATTGGGCAGATCCAGCCTGACCCAGGTATAGGCCACCTTGATACCCACGCCGCGGAACTCGTCATCGCGCATGCGTACTTCGCCGGGCGCGAGCTTTTCGTCCTCCGGGGGCAGGGGTAAATTTTTTTCCCCACTCAAGTACTCACCACCGATTCCCAGAACCTGGTAATACACCGTGTCCGAGTCATCTGCTCGCAGCAATTCGCGCGCCGGCAATGGCAATATGAATTGAGCCTTGTTGTGATTGACGGTGACCAATTGGGCCAATGCACCGACGTTGTACTCTAGCGCCCGGTCAAACGGCTTGCCAGCGATGCCTTGCGCCACCAGCCAGGTCAGCACCAGACTGACTGGCCACAGCAATAGCAGCGGCGTCAGCATCCAGTCCAGAATCTCACCGAACAGGCTGCGTTGCTCGCGCTGGAAGAGTTTCAATTTGGAATTTTTTCCAGGCAATAGCCCAGGCCGCGCACGGTGGCGATCCGGATCGGACCCTTCTCTATTTTTTTGCGCAGCCGGTGGATGTAGACCTCAATAGCGTTGTTACTTACCTCTTCACCCCATTCGCAGAGGCGTTCCACCAGCTGGTCTTTGCTGACAAGGCGACCGGCGCGCTGTAACAGTACTTCGAGCAAACCCAGTTCGCGGGCGGACAGTTCCACCATCTTGCCGTCAATCGTCGCTACGCGTCCAGCCTGGTCGTAAATCAGCGGACCGTGCTTGATGGTGCTGCTAGAGGCGCCCATACCACGTCGAACCAGGGCACGCACGCGCGCTTCGAGTTCCTGGAGGCTGAAGGGCTTGGCCATGTAGTCATCGGCGCCATAGTCCAGGCCCTTTACGCGCTCGTCGACTGCATCCGCCGCAGTAAGAATGAGTACGGGCAATGATGACCCACGTCCGCGCAGTTTCTTGAGCACCTCCAGGCCATGCATTTTGGGCAGACCCAGGTCGAGAATCAGTAGATCGAATTCGGTATTGGTCATCAACGCTGCATCGGCTTCAGAGCCGCTGGCCACGTGGTCCACTGCCGCACCAGCGCCACGCAGTGCACGCAACAGACCGTCGGCTAATACCTGGTCGTCTTCAGCGATCAATATCCGCATACTTGCTCCTTGTTGTAGGCGCTGTGGCCTGCGATAAGCCACAGCGTTCAATGTTTGCCCTTATTCTAGGCGTGCCCGGTGTGTCAACAGACCCGGTTCAACCCTACTGGCCGCTGTAGGCTTCCAGGCCGATGGCGATCACTGTTGCGACCTCGTCACCAATGGACTGTCGCAGCTCCGATTCAGCTTGCGCTACGGCATCGCGATAAGCGCCGAGCCAGGCGAGGCCGGCATCGGTAAACCGCACCTGGCGTGCACGTCCGTCAGTGGGGTCTGGCTCACGACCGACCATGCCCCAAGCCTCGCACTGGTCAACCAGTGCACCCATGGCTTGTTTGGTCATGCCTGCGCGCATTGCCAAATCGGTAAGCCGTGAGCCACCCTGCGCCAGGTGGCGGGTGATGTGGATGTGTGCTGCGCCAACCTGCCCCCTTGCAACCAGGTTGGATAGTCCCAGTGGCACGGCAGGGTGTTGCGCGATGAGATTCATGACTCGCAAATCAAACTGCTCCATTGCGAGGCGCAACCAATGCCCAATGTGGGCCTGGCGCCAGCCAGTGAGGTCGGGAAGTTGCGGTTTTGACATGCCTTAAATGGTAATGCAAACTGATTAAAAATTGTGTTTACCAGATCGAACGGGTTGAGATAAACTACTGATCAAGTATCCAGCCTGTAATTAAACCCAATTGCTGTGATGCGCCCCTCACTTGTTAATTTTTAAGGAGATTCCCATGGATGCACCTGTCAAACCTCTCGCTGCCAACAGTGAAAAAGCCAAAGCCCTGCAAGTGGCGCTCGCCCAGATCGAGAAGCAGTTTGGCAAGGGCACCATCATGCGCCTGGGCGAGGGTGAAGTGATTGAGGATATTCAGGTTGTCTCCACCGGTTCACTGGGTTTGGATATCGCCTTGGGTGTGGGTGGTCTACCACGCGGGCGTGTGGTCGAGATCTACGGACCGGAGTCGTCCGGTAAGACCACGCTGACATTGCAAGTGATTGCCGAGATGCAAAAGACTGGCGGGCAGTGTGCGTTCATCGACGCCGAGCACGCACTGGACATCCAGTACGCACAAAAGCTGGGTGTGAATCTACAGGATTTGCTGATCAGCCAGCCTGACACCGGTGAGCAGGCGCTGGAAATTGTGGACAGCCTGGTGCGTTCCGGAGCGGTTGACTTGATTGTGGTCGACTCGGTCGCAGCGCTAACACCCAAGGCCGAGCTCGAAGGCGAAATGGGCGACTCGCTGCCCGGCCTGCAGGCCCGCTTGATGAGCCAGGCCCTGCGCAAGCTCACCGCGCACATCAAGAAAACCAACTGCATGGTCATTTTCATCAACCAGATCCGCATGAAGATTGGCGTGATGTTTGGCAGTCCCGAAACTACCACCGGCGGTAATGCGCTTAAATTCTACGCATCCGTGCGCCTGGACATCCGCCGCACAGGCACTATCAAGAAGGGCGACGAGGCCATTGGCAATGAAACCAAGGTCAAGGTCGTCAAAAACAAAGTGGCACCCCCGTTCAAGACGGCGGAATTCGACATCCTGTTTGGCGAGGGCATCAGCCGGCACGGCGAAATTATCGACATGGGCGTCACTGCCAATATTCTGGAGAAGTCCGGAGCCTGGTATGCCTACAAGGGCGAAAAAATTGGCCAGGGCCGTGACAATGCTCGCGAGTTTTTACGTGAAAATCCGGGACTGTCGACCGAGATTGAAAACAAGGTGCGCGAGTCATTGGGCATTCCGCTGTTGCCGGTGATAACCGAACCCGAAGTCAAGCCAAAGTCTGGTGGAAAAAAAGCCGACTAGCCGCATTGGAGTGCGCGCGAATAGCTATGAAAAATATAGCATTGTGAGTCCCCTTAGCGATCTTCGCTTTCGCCCCATCCGATGACTACACAACCACATCTAACTCTGAATGGCCGGGCGCTGCGACTGTTGGGTGCTCGAGAGCATTCCCGCGCGGAGCTGGAGCGCAAATTGGGGCGGTTTGAGGAAGAGCCGGGAAGCCTTGCCATGGCGCTGGATGCGTTGCAGGCCAAGGGTTTCATCAACGAGCAGCGCGTGCTGGAGTCAGTCCTGCATCGCCGCTCCGCAAAGCTGGGTACGGCGCGTATACGACAGGAGCTGCAGGGCAAGGGGTTGGCCGCTGAGGCGGTACTGGAGGCGGTGGAGCAGCTGCGGACCACCGAAGTCGAGCGTGCACGCGAAGTCTGGCGCAGGAAGTTTGGCGAGCCGCCGACCAATGCTGCCGAACGTGGCAAACAGATGCGCTTTTTGGCCAGCCGGGGTTTTGGCGGCGATGCGATCCGCCGCGTGGTGGCGGGCGACGACGACTGAGCCAATTTGCGCCGGGCCGCCCCAACGTAAATTGGCCACTTTGGGAGGGCAGCGACCCGCACAGCGTGGGAGCGTGGGTGCGCTACAGCTTCAGCATCAATTTCAGGTTTTGTACTGCGGCACCGCTGGCGCCCTTGCCCAGATTGTCCAGACGGGCAACCAGCACGGCGTGGCGCGCCTCTTCGTTGGCAAACACCCTCAATTCCATCTTGTTGGTATCCATCAGCGCCACAGCGTCCAGCTTTTGGTCCGCAGTAGCAGGTTCCACGGTTACCCACTCGCTGCCGGTGTAGTGCTTTTGCAGGGTAGCCTGCAAATCCTGGGCAGTTGGTCGGCCCGGAAGGGTGTCCAGATGCAGCGGCAATTGAACCAGCATGCCCTGCTTGAAATTGGCTACCGACGGCACAAACAGCGGACGACGAGTGAGACCAGCGTAGCGCATGATTTCCGGAATGTGCTTGTGCTTCAGCCCTAGCGCGTAAAGCTCCATGGCAGGCGCACTGGCGGTTTCGTATGCCTCGATCATGCTGCGCCCGCCGCCCGTGTAGCCACTGATGGATGGCAAACATACTGGAAAATCTTCAGGCAGGAGCCCTGCATCAACCAGTGGTCGAAGTAGCGCAATGGCGCCAGTTGCATAACACCCGGGATTCGCCACACGGCGTGCCTGGGCAACCGCTTCCCGCTGCCCCGCCACTAGCTCCGGGAATCCGTAAACCCAACCAGGCGCTGTGCGGTGGGCTGTGGAGGCGTCAATGATCCGAGGCCCGGGTTTGCCGGTTTCGCGTTCAATGGCATCGACCGTGGCAACGGATTCCATCGCAGCATCATCGTGGAGGCACAAAACGACAAGGTCAGAACGGGCCATCAAGGCCTTCTTCGCTCCCGCATCCTTGCGCAGTGCTGGATCGATGCTGATGACTTCCACACCTGACACGTTCTGCAGGCGTTCCCGGATCAGTAGGCCTGTTGTTCCGGCTTCACCGTCGATAAATATTTTTTTCATGCAAATTGCTGGTTAAACCGACTCTACAGAGTGAGCCGCAAAAGGGGCGAAAATCGGCTGTAAGCCAGCCACAAGTTTGGTGCGTTGCAACATGATACATTTCGAAGCTGATGTGTCCAGTGCCATTTTTGCGACAACACAATGTTGCAACTTGGTGAAAATTGTCCAGCTCCCAAAGAGACGTCATGAAAATTCACGAATACCAAGGCAAAGAACTTTTGCGCCAATTCGGTGTGCCGGTGCCTCGCGGCATCCCCGCCTTCACAGTACAAGAGGCGGTGGAAGCCGCCCAAAAGCTCGGAGGCCCGGTTTGGGTCGTCAAGGCGCAGATTCACGCCGGTGGGCGTGGCAAGGGCGGTGGCGTCAAGCTGGCCCGCTCCATTGATGAAGTCAAGAAACTCGCTGGCGAGATTCTGGGCATGCAGCTGATCACGCACCAGACCGGCCCCGAAGGCCAAAAAGTCCGTCGTCTACTGATTGAAGACGGCGCCGATATCAAAAAGGAATACTACGTGTCCGCCGTGACCGATCGTGCCTCGCAACGCGTGGCAATGATCGTCTCCAGCGAAGGCGGCATGGATATTGAAGGCGTCGCCCACGACACGCCGGAAAAAATCCTCACCGAAATCGTCGATCCAGCCGCCGGATTGACCGATGCGCAAGCTAAAAAACTGTCGGACGCGATTGGCGTGCCCGCCGGATCGACCGCACAAGCCGTCGACGTGCTGCAAAAAGTCTACAAATGCTACATGGACACCGACGCCTCGTTGGTGGAAATCAATCCGCTGATTCTCGAGGGCAATGGCAATATCAAGGCCATTGACGCCAAGTTCAACTTTGACGCCAACGCCCTGTTTCGCCACCCCGAAATCGTGGCTTACCGCGATCTGGACGAAGAAGATCCGGCTGAGGTGGAAGCTTCCAAGTTCGATCTGGCCTATATCAGCCTGGACGGCAACATCGGCTGCCTGGTCAACGGTGCCGGTCTGGCCATGGCCACGATGGACACCATCAAGCTGTTTGGCGCCGAGCCTGCCAACTTCCTGGATGTAGGCGGCGGTGCCACTCCCGAGAAGGTGACTGAAGCCTTCAAGATCATGCTGAAGAACCCCAAGGTGAAAGCCATTTTGGTCAACATCTTCGGCGGCATCATGAAGTGCGACACCATCGCCACCGGCGTGATCACCGCTTGTAAGGCAACCAATCTCAACGTGCCATTGGTGGTGCGCATGAAGGGCACCAACGAAGACCTGGGCAAGAAGATGCTCAAAGAAAGCGGCCTGCCCATTATTTCCGTGGACACCATGGCAGAGGCTGCACAAGCGGCTGTTAAAGCGGTGAAAGGTTAATCAAAATGTCGATCTACATCAATAAAGACACTCGGGTCATTACCCAGGGCATCACCGGCAAGACGGGTCAGTTCCATACGGAAAAATGCCAGGAATACGCGAATGGCAAGAACTGCTTCGTGGCGGGCGTGAATCCCAAGAAGGCCGGCGAGTCCATTTTCAATATCCCCATCTACGCCTCAGTCAAGGAAGCCGCGTCAGAAACCGGCGCCACTGTGTCGGTGATCTATGTGCCACCTGCAGGCGCTGCTGCGGCCATCTGGGAAGCTGTCGAAGCAGATCTGGACCTGGCCATCTGCATCACTGAAGGCATTCCAGTTCGTGACATGCTCGAAGTGCGCAACCGTATGCGCGCCAAGGAAGCTGCTGGCGGCAAGAAAACCTTGCTGCTCGGCCCCAACTGCCCCGGCCTGATTACACCCGACGAAATCAAGATCGGCATAATGCCCGGTCACATCCACCGCAAAGGCCGAATCGGCGTGGTCAGCCGCTCTGGCACATTGACCTATGAAGCGGTTGCTCAATTGACCGAAATCGGTCTGGGCCAATCTTCGGCGGTTGGCATTGGTGGTGACCCTATCAATGGCCTGAAGCACATCGACGTGATGCGCGCGTTCAACGACGACCCCGATACCGACGCTGTCATTATGATTGGTGAAATCGGTGGGCCCGACGAAGCCGAGGCCGCCCGTTGGTGCAAGCTCAACATGAAAAAGCCTATCGTTGGCTTTATCGCCGGTGTGACCGCACCCGCAGGCAAGCGCATGGGCCATGCCGGTGCACTGATTTCCGGCGGCGCGGATACGGCAGATGCCAAGTTGGCGGTGATGGAGGAGTGCGGCTTTACGGTCACGCGCAATCCGTCTGAAATGGCCAAACTACTTAAAGCACTTTTGTAGTTTAAAAGTCAGCATCACTTCGCGGTAGGTTCGCGCTAAAGAATGAAAGCGCTCCAAGCGGTATGTTTGGGGCGCTTTTGTATTGGAAGCTCAGGAATTGGACCGAAGAAGGTTAAACGGGAGGGATTTGACCTTATCGCGGACATGCAAATCTTGGGTGGCGAGAAAAATTCATTTTTTCTGGCATAAAAGGAATCGATGGCGTGAATATGTTGCTTGTCGGAACGAGCGCCATCTGCTAACGTAGGTCGTTGATTTGATCGACTGATTTAGCATTGTTGTGGGTGGGCGCTGAGCATTGTTGCCAGCCGCCAATAGGAGCAGGGGTGGGACGTGGCGAAATCTTCTTCAAAATCGGGAGTCTTCCTGAGAGCCGACTGGTTTGTCGGCGTTGCTATCGTGCTCGCGGCAGTTGGTCTGCACTGGACGACTGACTTAATTGGTGCGATAGAGAGGCGTTTTTATGATTTTGCGAGCACCAGTAGTTCTCGTCAACCGTCGGATCGTATCGCCGTCATTGCCATCGATGATCTGAGTATTGCCAATTTAGGGCGTTGGCCTTGGCCGCGCGATATTCACGCTAAACTGATTGACCAACTTGCGATCGCAAAAGCCAAAACAATTGTTCAGACGGTATTCTTCTTTGAGCCTCAGGTTGATCCGGGCCTTGTGTTTATTCAGAAAATTAAATCGACACTGGTTGCGCAGCAGGATGCTAACGCGACCAGTGAACAGCTAGCCCGAATAATTTCCGAGGCAGAAACTGCACTTGATACCGATGCCGTTTTGGCAGCCAGTATAAAAAAGGCAGGGAATGTTTTGGTACCATCATTTTTTGTGGTGGGAGATCAGCGCGGAAAGCCTGACAGTCCATTGCCAGCGTTTGCTCTCGCCAGTGCGATAGATGATCCCAATGGCTTTTCCATTTCTGCCGCGCGTGCGCAGGAACCTATTGAGTCCATCGGCGGTGCTTCAGCGGGGGTTGGACACCTCAATCCGGATCAAGATGTGGACGGTGCCGTACGGATGGAGCCCCTACTTGTGAATTATTACGGCAAAGCCGTGCCGTCCATGGCGTTGCTAGCTGCGTCTATGAGTTTGAATTTGACGCCATCCGACATCCGTCTGAACGTTGGCGAATCAGTGCAAATTGGCAAACTAAAGATCAAAACGGATGAATTCGCTCGAATGTCGCCCCAGTTCTACAAAGTGCGTGACGGGAAGAAGGCATTTACCGAAGATTCGTTTTACGACGTTTTGACGGGCAAGATTCCGGCGACTAAATATGCTGACAAAATCGTCATCATTGGTGCCACTGCGGCGGGGGTTGGAGGTTTGATGCAGGTACCCGGCAATCCGCTGCTTTATCCCGCAGAGATGATCGCCCAGGTGACATCAAGTATTTTGAGCGAGCATTTTATCGTTCAACCCGAATGGGGCGTTTTGGCGCAGTTCGCGGCATTTTCGCTTGTCGCCGCCTATATTGTTGTGGCGCTGCCACGACTTTCTGCTGGCATGGCGGCCACGGCAACCCTCGTTCTGTTGGTTTCAATGCTTGCGTTGGAATTTGGCATGCTGTCCGCAAACGCAACCTGGCTCAAATTGGTGTTTCCAGCAACGCTACTGTTGTTGGGTCATCTGGCGCTGACCACTAAGCGATTTCTTATGACCGAGGCTGGCAAGGTCAAGGCTGACGAGGAGTCAGCAGAAACCAGCCGGATGATGGGTTTGGCACTGCAAGGGCAAGGCCAGCTGGACATGGCTTTTGACCGTTTCCGTCGGGTGCCATTGAACGATGCTGTAATGGGCAACCTGTATAGCCTTGCCATGGATTTTGAGCGCAAACGCCAATTCAATAAGGCGGAAGCCGTCTACCAGCACATGGCGGCCTTTGACAAGGATTACAAGGATGTAAAGGCAAAACTTAACCGCGCGAAGAACTTGTCCGAAACGGTGATGTTGGGCGGCGGTGGGCACCCTGGAGGCACCATGTTGCTAGACGGTGGTGCGGTTGAAAAGCCTATGCTTGGACGTTATCAGGTTGAAAAGGAACTGGGTAAAGGTGCCATGGGCGTGGTTTACCTCGGCAAGGATCCTAAAATTGGTCGTGTGGTTGCGATCAAGACTATGGCCTTAAGCCAGGAGTTTGCTGGAGATGAACTGATTGACGCCCGTGAACGTTTCTTCCGGGAAGCTGAAACTGCTGGGCGCTTGCAGCATCAAAACATCGTGACCATATTTGATGCGGGAGAAGAACACGATTTGGCCTACATCGCGATGGAATTCCTCAAAGGCAGGGATTTAGCAGATCACTGCAAAGGCGATCAGCTGTTGCCTGTACCTGTGGTGCTAAGCATCGTGGCGCGAGTGGCAGAGGCACTTGCATATGCCCACAAGCAGCATGTGGTGCACCGTGATATCAAGCCGGCGAATATCATGTATGAATCCGAAAGCGATACTGTAAAGGTTACGGACTTCGGCATTGCACGCATAACAGATTCAAGCAAGACCAAGACCGGCTTGGTGTTGGGAACCCCCAGTTTCATGTCGCCAGAGCAACTTGCTGGCAAAAAAGTGGACGGGAGGTCGGATTTGTATTCGTTGGGCGTGATGTTGTTCCAAATGCTTGCAGGGGTGCTACCGTTTCGGGGTGATTCAATGTCTGAGTTGATGTACAAGATTGCTAACGAAGAGGCACCCGACATCCGGCTTATTCGTCCTGAATTGTCTCAGGCTTTGGCTGATGTGGTCGCGTTATCTTTGAGCAAGCGCTCAGAAACGCGCTATCAAACGGGTGATCTATTCGCTGCGGATTTGCGCAGCGCTATGGAGCATAGCAGCAATTTTTCGCCGCTTCCTCGCGGAGGTGCAACTGTCTTGGAAGCGACTTCAGCGGACAAAACGGCGGCGTTTGCTGTTTCTGTTCCCGGTCGGCTAAGTGCGGCAGCAGTCAAGATGGACTTTGTAGAAACAGTGCCTGCTAGTGCTGTCGACTTTGAGAAAACGTCAATACAACCTGTTACGAAAGCGGCGTTTGGCGTTTTGAGCAGCGGTAAGGATTCGGAAAAATAATTAAATTATGATTTACCATTTTTTTTCAAAAACCGATCCGGGGCGTGCACGGGATAATAACGAGGACTGTGTTGCATTTGATGAGTCAACCCTGACCGCTGTATTGGCTGATGGAATGGGGGGCTATAACGCCGGAGAAATTGCAAGTGGTATGGCGACCGCATTCATTAAGTCAGAACTAAGTCGTTGGCTGACTGAAGCCGGTGATGGTGTGAAGGCAAGGGAAGTTCGCCGAGCGATGGAGATTTGTGTCGACAACGCCAATCGTTCTATTTTCAATTCCGCCAATTCCAATGCGAACTATGCAGGAATGGGGACAACTCTTGTTGTCGGGGTTTTTAGGGAAGACAAATTGGTACTCGGACACATTGGTGACTCTCGTTGCTATCGTCTGCGCGATGGCTTGCTAGATCAAATTACAAGAGATCATTCTTTGTTACAGGAGCAAATGGATGCTGGCCTAATTACTACAGAGCAGGCGGCAACATCTACCATCAAGAATTTGGTAACACGCGCTTTGGGTGTTGACGAATCGGTGCTGCTTGAAGTCAATGAGCACTTGGTGCAAGCAGGCGATCTGTATCTCATGTGTTCAGACGGATTGTCGGACATGATTGACGACATTGCCATCAGTAAAGTTGTGTCGTCCGAGATACCGTTAGATCAAAAAGCTACGCAACTAATTGACTTGGCAAATGAAAATGGCGGTCGGGACAATATTTCTGTATTGATGGTTGAGGTGTATGAGGCCCCTGAAAAGCGCGGTTTAATCGCTCGATTGCTAGGGAGGTAATATGTGGCAGCAGTTTCGAATAACAAACTACACGAAAAGGAGTCGATCATGCCGAAAATGATCGTTTCGATCGATGAGGTCGTGATCAAGGAAGTTCAACTCACCAAGGACAAAACGACCTTGGGGCGTAGGCCATACAACGACATCGTAATTGACAACCTGGCAGTCAGCGGAGAACATGCCGTATTGCAGATGAACGGCAGCGAAGTCCAGCTGGAAGACCTAAACAGCACCAATGGTACTTATCTGAATGGCAAAGCCATAAAGAGGCAGCAATTGCAGAATGGCGACAGCATTGAAATTGGGAAGTATAAAATCAAATTCGTTGCCGATGGTGCCGCTGACAATTTCGACAAAACCATGGTGGTTAGGGCAATGCCGGCTACTGCATCCCCATCGCGGCCAGTTGGATCTTCGAGTTCCGGTGAGTCGTTGGGGTTAAGTGCATTTCATGCCTCGATCAAGGTATTGTCCGGTACCGCATCGGGCAGGGAAGTCCCGTTGACAAAGGTTGTTACAACCATTGGCAAGCCGGGTATTGCTGTTGCAGCGATCACACGTCGACAGCATGGTTTCGTTGTACACCACGTCGAAGGCGCAGGGAATCCGACTTTGAATGGGTCGCCCATCAAAGCTGAACCCATTTCTTTAAAGAATGGTGATTTGATCGAGCTTGCGGGGACTCAGATGCAATTTGTGCAAACCTGACGGTTTGTTTCCTACGGCTGTGGCCGTCGCGTGCCAATTTTCAGGGTGACATGGCATGAAAATGATAGTCAAGCATTGGCAACGGATTGTATTCACGTTGATCCCGCTCGTCATTGCACTGTTGCATGCCGTGGGAGCCGTGCCGATTGGCGTGTTTCAACGGCTGGATGACATCATCTACGATGCACGACTTCGCGCATCTATGCCCAGAACTCTTGATGAACGAATTGTCATTGTCGACATAGACGAAAAAAGTCTTGCGGAACTTGGTCGTTTTCCTTGGGGCCGAAACAAGCTGGCGCAACTAGTAGACACACTTTTCGACCAGCAAAAAATTGCTCTATTGGGTTTTGATGTCGTTTTTGCCGAGCCGGACGATAGTTCGGGCTTGAGTCGCCTGAGTGAGTTGGCACGCAATGAATTGAAAGATCAGCCCGGTTTCGCGGATCGCGTGCGCAAACTTCAGCCCGAGTTGGACTATGACGCTGCCTTCGCACGGGCACTGGACGGCCGTGCGGTGGTTTTAGGCTACTACTTCACCAGCACTGACAGAGAGGGTCGTACGGCCGGAAATCTGCCCGCACCCGTATTGACGAGTTCAGACATCAAAGGCCGTCGCGTGCCGGCTTTTTCGTGGAGTGGCTTTGGTTCGAACATCGAGCTGCTTGCCAAGGCGGCGCCGATTGCGGGACACTTTAACCCCGTTGCCGATAGTGATGGCGTTGTGCGCTCTTTGCCTTTGCTTGCGGAGTACAAGGGGCAATATTACGAATCCCTATCGCTGGCTGTTTTTCGCCGATTGTTCGGGTCTCCACAGGTCGCGCTGGGATTCTCGGATGAAAAGTGGTTGTCGCGCAACTTCCAGGGCCTGGATCGGGTTATGCTGAGGGAGGGAAAGTCGTCACTCTCCATTCCAGTGGATGAACACGTAGCGACCCTCGTGCCTTTTCGTGGTCCCGGAGGTCCAAATGGGGGATCATTTCGCTACATTTCTGCTTCCGATGTAGTCGCTGGCCGGTTGCCACTGGCAAGTTTGAAGGACAAAATAGTCTTGGTGGGAACCACGGCGCCAGGCCTTCAAGACGCGCGCGTCACGCCAGTGGGCGAGGTGTACCCGGGCGTTGAAACCCATGCCAACGTGATCGCGGGCTGGCTGGATAACAAGATAACGCTGAAGCCTGACTACGCTGTAGGGTATGACGTATTCATGCTTGGTTTCGCAGGGGTTCTATTGGCGGTCGGTTTACCGTTGCTCTCTGCGCCCCGCGCTGTCATGCTCAGCATAGGTGTGCTCGTAGCAGTCACGGCAGTCAATACTTGGCTGTATATCGGCTGGGGTCTTGTCATGCCGTTGGCGGCGGCGATCGTCATGAATCTGACGGCGTTCGCACTGAACATGAGCTATGGCTACTTTGTTGAAACACGGTCGAAGCGTGAACTGGCGCACCTGTTTGGTACGTATGTTCCACCCGAACTGGTCGATGAGATGGTGAAGGATCCCGACAGCTACAGCATGAAGGCCACCAGCAGGGAACTAACCGTCATGTTCTGCGATATGCGCGGATTTACAAAGATGTCGGAGCAAATGGAACCTACGCAATTGCAAGAGCTTTTGACTGGTGTCTTTAGCAATCTGACCAGCATCATCCGCGCAAACCGGGGCACGATCGACAAATATATGGGCGATTGCGTCATGGCATTTTGGGGTGCACCTGTGGAAACACCTGAGCATGCGCACTTGGCCGTGAAATCGGCGATGGAAATGGCCAATTCGGTGCGCGCTATCAACACTGATCACCGAGCCCGCGGATTGCCCGAAATTGGAATCGGTATCGGTATTAACACCGGAACGATGTGCGTGGGAGATATGGGGTCGAATATTCGCCGTTCATACACAGTCATCGGAGACTCTGTCAATTTGGGCTCACGGCTTGAGGGGCTATCAAAAGCTTACGGCGTAGACATTGTAGTGAGTGAGACCACCCGGAAAATGGCGCATGAGTTTGCATGGCAAGAACTTGATAGGGTTCGCGTAAAAGGCAAGGAGCAATCCGTTGCAATTTTTTGGCCCTTGGCACCAGTCGCGCAATTGAATGAGGCAGCTGCCAGCGAGATCAAGACTTGGGCATTGTTTCTCAAAGCCTATCGCGCGCAAAATTGGGACCAAGCGGACGTTCTGTTGATTAACCTAATGCGAATGAATGCAAAGAAATCCCTTTATCAACTGTACGCTGACCGTGTGGCCGCGATGCGTCTATTGCCATTTGACCCTGATTGGGACGGGGCAACCAATTTCGAAACCAAATGAGGCTCTTGCTGTGAAAGTACGTGTATTGGGATGCTCGGGTGCCATTGCAAAGGACTGTAGGACCACATCGTTTCTTATTGATGGCGAGATTTTGGTTGATGCGGGTACTGGCGTGGGTGACCTAACGTTGGATGAAATGTGTTGCGTCAATCATGTTCTATTGAGCCATTCTCACTTGGATCATGTTGCAGCATTGCCTTTAATGGTCGATGCTGTTGCCGGTCAACGAAAGGCGCCACTAAAAGTCTACGCTTTGGCTGGCACTATCCATGCGCTCAGGACGCACATCTTTAACAACATTATCTGGCCAGATTTCTCGCGCATTCCTACACCAGATGCGCCGTTCATTACTTTTCACGAAATCCGGGTCGGTCAAACCATTCAGTTGTCAAACAAATACATTGAAGTGCTCCCTGCTGTTCATACAGTGCCAGCGGCTGGGTTTGCGATTACATCTGGCCATGGCTGCTGGGTTTTTACGGGGGACACGGAACGAAACCAGGCTTTCTGGGACCGGGTCAATCAACTCAATGTTGCCATGCTGGTGATTGAAACCGCCTTTAGCAATCGAGAAAAAGACCTTGCACGGCGCAGCTTGCACTTGTCCCCGATCGTGCTGGCGAACGAGTTGGATTGCATTGGAAAAGGCAAGAACTACCCAATTTATATTACCCACACGAAGCCCGCTGAAACAGAGCTAATCATGGCTGAGATACAAAGGTTTGACCAAACTCAGCCGTTTGGCCCAAACGTAACGCATGACATTCGCAGGATGCGTGCCGGCCAGGAGTTTGAAATATGAATGCTGTTGTATCTTCTGGTGCGTCAGAGAAAACAACTGAGCAAGCTTTTTTTGACTCACAAAAATTGCCATCCCAAAAACGAGGCATGACGTTTGAAGCTTTGTTTTATCGGCAATTGCACCACGTTACCGCACGCATTCATGACACAGAAAACCTGGAGCAAATCATGCTCGAGGCCAGCCAAGACATCTGCAAACTCCTCAATGCTGACCGGTTGACGCTATACGCGGTGAACGAAGATCAGACGGCGATCGTGTCAAAGATCAAGACAGGGCTAAACAGCAGCAGTGACTTGAAGCTACCCATTTCGCCGCAAAGCATTGCAGGTTATGTGGCATTCAGTCGCAAATCGCTCAATTTACCGGACGTGTACGACGATGACGCGCTCAAACAAATTCATCCATCTTTGACCTTTTTGAAAGTCGTTGACAAGCGATCAGGCTATAGGACCAAGCAAATGTTGGTTGCCCCGATCCTGGAAGGCAGTACCCTGCACGGTGTATTGCAAGTCATCAATAACAAAAGTGATGAGCCATTTGGTGATCTGGAAGTAGATGGCGTTTCCGAACTCTGCAAAACGCTGGCAACGGCGATACGGCAGCGAGCCAATGGTGTAAGTGCTATGCAACGCAAGAAGGCCACCAAATATGATGGATTGGTAGCAGATGGCCTACTAACCAACGAAGAGTTGAATCAGTGTATCCAGGATGCACGTGCTGAAGGAAAATCAGTAGAGCACTTGTTAATGGCTCAATACAAGATACGGCCTCTACAAATTGGTCCGTCCATCGCAAAGTTTTTTGGTGTCCCCTATGAGGCATTCAATACTGCGCGGATTCGCTCTGAAATGCTTCATGGCGCCCTCAAAAGGGATTTCATCGAAGAGCAGGGATGGATTCCACTTGAAGAGTCACCCGATGGGTTGGTGATCATGTGCACGGACCCTGAGGCCGTGCGAGGTTCACGGGTAGTTCCGCAAGTATTTCCTCGCATTTCGAAGTTTGCGTACCGGGTCACCACGCAGACCGAGTTTCAGGAGACATTGGGGCAGCTTTTTGGGACCACCGAAGATAAAACCACCATCGAAACATTTTTGGCCGGCATGGATGACGCCCCAATTGACGATGGTGCCAATGATGACTCGCTTGAGTCTGCCGCTGCGGACAATGAATTAGTCAAGTTCGTCAACAAGGTCATTATTGACGCCTACAACCAGAAAGCATCCGATATTCACATTGAACCCATGCCCGGAAAATTCAAAACCGGAATCCGTTTTCGCATAGACGGAAGTTTGATCCCATACGTTGAGGTGCCATCGCATCTCCGGCAGGCCATGGTTACGCGCCTGAAAATCATGTGCGATCTTGATATTTCAGAGCGCCGAAAACCGCAGGACGGAAAGATAAAGTTCAAGAAGTATGGCCCACTAGACATTGAGTTGCGTGTTGCCACCATACCTTCTGCAGGTGGTGTAGAGGATGTGGTGATGCGGATCTTGGCGGCCGGTGAGCCCATTCCTTTGGAAAAGTTGGGTCTGACGCCACACAACAAAGCCCGACTGGAAGCCACAGTCAGCAAGCCCTACGGACTTTTTTATGTGTGTGGACCAACTGGCTCAGGTAAAACTACCACGCTGCACTCCATTCTTAAGTTTCTCAACACCCCAGATACCAAAATCTGGACAGCGGAAGACCCGGTCGAAATTACCCAAAAAGGCCTGCGCCAAGTTCAGATCAACAAAAAGGCGGGAATAGATTTTGCGCTTATCATGCGGGCGTTTTTGCGTGCAGACCCTGACATCATCATGGTGGGCGAGTCGCGCGACAAAGAAACGGTGTCCATGGGCGTTGAGGCTTCGTTGACCGGCCACTTGGTTTTTTCAACTCTGCATACCAACTCGGCGCCGGAATCCATTACGCGGTTGATGGACATGGGAATGGACCCGTTCAATTTTGCCGACGCCTTGCTGGGAATTCTGGCGCAACGACTGGCCAAGAAGTTGTGCGATTGCAAATCCGCGTATGTGCCCGATGCCGAGGAGTTCCGACTCTTTGTTATCGAATACGCAGAAGAGCTACGACATTCAAAGGCATGGAAGGCAGACTACGAAGGCGAAAGCAAAAAACTGGTCGAAGCTTGGACCAAGACGTATGGCGACGATGGCCACATCAAGCTATACAAGGCGGTTGGCTGTGACAAGTGCAACAAGACAGGTTACAAAGGTCGCATTGGCCTGCACGAATTGCTGGTTGCAGATGAGGGTGTCAAGAAACTGATTCAGGAACGCGCAAGGGTTTCCGAGTTGTTTGCCTCGGCAGTCGAAGGAGGTATGCGCACCTTGAAGATGGATGGTCTGGAAAAAATCATGATGGGCTTGACCGATTTGAAGATGGTTCGACAAGTGTGCATCAAGTGATGTTGGTGACTGACAAAATTGTCATTTTCTCAAAGCGACAGTCAAAAATGCAGTATTTTTGCCCCATTCATGTCGCAATTGGCGTCTCTGCAAGTTGTTTTGGGCCATAGAATGCTTGGCATGGAATCTGCAGTTAGATTCCTGCTGTTTTTTTCAACCAAGGAGTTTCAAATGAAGCGTTCTATGCAAAAGGGTTTTACCCTAATCGAATTGATGATTGTGGTAGCGATCATCGGTATTTTGGCGGCGGTGGCTTTGCCAGCGTATTCTGACTACACCAAGAAGGCCAAGGCCTCGGAAATTGTGTTGGCGGCATCATCTGCTCGCACCTGTATTAGCGAAATGGTGACTACCTCCACCGCAGTAAGCTACAGTACTTGTGGCACAAGTACTTCATCAAAATTTGCTGGTTCAGTTGTCGTGACTGATACTACGGGCGCCATCACCGTATCGGGTAAGAGCGATGTTTCAATGGTTTCTGTAACCTTGACCCCTACAGGCTTTACCGCAGGTACTATTGGGGCTATTGGAACGTGGACTTGCAATGGAACCCCTCTGAGCCTGATGCCCGGATCTTGCCGCGGTTGATCTTACTCTTGCAACAGAAAGCCGCCTTCGGGTGGCTTTTTTTTTGGAAGTCCAAGAATGATCAGATCTCTTTGGGCCAGCCTGATGGAGCGACTTGCGAGGCGAGTCGATATCGAGCTCCATGCAGACTTGGTAGGACAGGTACGAGACGCTCGGTCAGCCAGCGACTTGCGGGAGGTACTGCGGCTGCAAGTCAAATCAACGGACTTTTTTGCCCAGCAGTTGCCAGCGCTCCTCATGGAATTAAACTCCCTGAATTGGTCTGCGCTGGAGGTAGAGAAAGTGCTGGCCTACGTCGATTTTTTCAGCGGTGCCAACGCGCGTGGCTATCACCGGGTGGTGCAAAATTCCCTGGTGCGCCGAGACTATCTGCTGTTTATGACCTCCTGCGTGTATTGTTCTTTAGCTGATCGTTTTGTGGAAGCAGCCACGCTGCTTGATATGTTTCAGCCGCATGAAGATCCCTCGACCGACTGGGCAGAGTACCTTGCTTACGCTGGCTTCATCAATTTCGCAGCAGGTAGATCTGCTGATCTTTCGTTAGCGTATTTCGATCAAGCGCTAGAGGCGGAATATTTTTCACCTTCGCTTGCTGTTAATGCATACGCAATTTATTTTGAAGCGGGTCGGCTTGCAGAATGCGAAAAGCTAAAAGCGCTGATTCAAAGAAATTGCCCAAATGATTCAGAGGCAATTTGTGCACTAGCGAGTGTGGAGTTGGCGCGTAGCTACTACGCCGAAGGATTTCGACTCATGGAGGCGCGCTATCGACTGCCAGACTTGGCGCGCTTTATCAACATCAGCCTGCTTCAGAAGCCACGCTGGGACCGACAAAACCTGAGTGCGAAGCGCCTTTTGGTACACGGCGAGCAGGGCTTGGGTGACATGATCATGATGGCTCGGTATTTGCCTCTACTAAGCGAGCAAGGCTTGGAGCTGGTGATTGACGGAAGAGCAGAAGCCTGCTCTCTGATGACTCACAATTTTCCCTATTGCAAATTCATTGTAGGAAACATTCAAAGCCCAATCGACGAGCCTTTCGACTGCTGGACAGGAGTCATGAGCCTGCCGTATTACTTCAACACGACTGCCTTCAATGCGCCGGCCGTGGGGGGATACCTCACTGCGCCCGTGGAACAAGCGGCTTATTGGGGGCAACGCGTTCTTGGTTTAGCTAGCGACGTCAATTTACGCGTGGGGTTGACTTGGTCGGGCAACCCCGGTCACCGAGCGGACAAACGACGCTCTATGCCGTTTGAATTGATGTGCTCGTTGGTGCAAAAACACCCAGGCATTCGCTTCTTCTCGCTGCAAACCCATGTGCCAGCGGGGCATCCGGTCAATGTGGTCGACATAGCTGATGAGTTGTTGACCATGGCGGATACCGCTGCGGTTATGGGAGAAATGGATCTGGTGATCAGCGTAGACACGTCGGCAATTCACCTCGCCGGCGCTTTGGGTCGGCCGGCCTGGCTGCTGCTGCCTCACCGTTATGAATGGCGCTGGGGTCTGGAAGGCGAAGCCAACGCGTGGTACAACAGTGTACGGGTGTTCCGGCAAGGGCGGCCCGGAGCATGGTCAGAACTGTTGGCAAAGGTTGATGCAGAGCTCCAACTGCTCAGTAAAAGTAGGACGGGAACTTAAGCAATGCGACGGTTTATCAATTGGATGCGAAACCCCTCCCATGTTTCAGCTGAAAAGCAAACCCTTCCTGCGGTTGAATGGATTGCTTTAGAAAAAGCCATACTGGCACACGATTTCGCGACTGTTTCTCCAGCCCTGCGAGCCTGGTGCCGACTACCTGAGAGCTCGCTCACCGCACTGCAAGAATTGGCCAACCGCGCGGAGTACAACAGCGTTGAAGCTAACAAGATTGAAATTCTCTTCGAGTACTATTCTCGAAAGATGGACGTTGCTTTCGACCGAGCGCAACTGCACATGAAGGCGCATGGTTTTGACCCCGACCTTCATGTGATCAGCGTGGTGAGCTTGTATCAAAATAACCAGTTTAAAGACGCGCAAACTTACCTCTCGCGCCTGAGCGATGTTGAACTATCGAACATGAACCGGGCCGACTATTGGCAAATAGTGTCCGTAATACGCTGGGCCGCCAATGACATGGATACCTTGGAGCAGGCAGCAGACCGCGCTCTTGAATTGGCGCCATACGACAGCGCTATATTGGAAACTGCGTTGGGCATGTACATCGAACTTGGCGCACAAGAAAAAGTAAATGTAGTGCGGGCAAGATTGGCCACCAGACCCGACGCAGCGGGATACGCCCACTCTCTCAGTTTGTTGGCTTTGGGTGAATACGAACTGGGTTGGCTGCAAATGGAAGGCCGCTACGAAATCGAGGATGTCCATCGCTACATTAACCAAGGGCTCAGATCAAAGCCACGATGGCAAGGTGAGTCCTTGGTCGGGGCCCGCTTGATGCTGAGTGCCGAGCAAGGACTGGGCGATACCATCCAAATGGCAAGGTATTTACCAATGCTTCGGTCATTGAAAGCACAAGGGGTATTTTTGGAGACCCAGCCTGAAACGCTGACTTTGTTGCAACACAACTTTCCGGACATACCGATGGTTGAGCGTCGTTGGGAGCAAGCGCCAAAATTAGACTTCGATGTTTGGACCGGGATGATGAGTTTGCCGCATCTCCTCAAAGCCTGGGGTAATGCCACGCCTGGCCGGTCAGGGTATTTGAGTACGCCGCCAGAAAACACCCAATATTGGAAAGAGCGTGTTGAACAACTCAGTCCGACCAGAAAACCAAGAATTGGTCTGGCCTGGTCAGGCCAGCCGAATCACCGAGCCGATAGGCGCCGGTCTGTCCCGTTTGAGCTGATGATGCGAAAGATTCGCGGTCTGCAGGTCATTTTTTTTGCATTACAAACCTCCGTGCCTCAAATATTGCCCGTCAACGTCATGAATGTGACTGAAGAGATGATCACGCTGGCTGACACCGCCGCGCTCATTGAGCAAATGGATTTGGTAATCACGGTGGACACTTCGGTTGTGCATATCGCCGGTGCGCTGGGAAAACCAACATGGCTTTTGCTGCCAAAACGCTACGAATGGCGTTGGGGGATGGAAGGCGAAGAGAACGATTGGTACGATAGCGTCAAAGTGATCCGGCAATCCGAGCATGCGAATTGGTCAACTGTATTGCAGGATGTATTCGAACACCGACTGCCTGAGCAGTTTAATATTTAGGGGGCTGAAATGGGGTTTTTCACGGGAATGGTGTCGCCACTGCCACAACAATTTGCCATGCAACTGGCGGAAAAAATTGAACGCCAGTTTCCACCAAAGAGTGAGCCACAATTGACCAAAAAAGGGGTGCAACGGCGACTCGAGGGTGTGCTGAATCCCATCATTAATGACTTGGTGAGTTTTCAGAAACAGAATCAACTCGGCTGGATTGGCAAAGCCCGGGTAGGCAACGCATTCCGCTGGGCCCTGACTGAAAAGGGCTATTCAAAAGAGTTTGTGGAAGCGCTGACCGAAGGCGTGGTTCGGACCATTGCTACAGCCTGATGGATGTTTCGATCATCATTCCGTGCTTCAACCATGCGAGCACGTTGGAACGTGCGGTGGCGTCTGCGTTGCGGCAAAGCGGCGTGACCGAGGTGCTGGTCGTTGATGATGTTTCGTCGGATGAGAGTGTTGGTGTCGCGCAGAACCTCGCTACAAGCGACGATCGTGTGCAGATCAGTTCGCTGGAAATCAATAGCGGGCCTGGGGCAGCCCGTAATCGCGGTGTCGCGCAAGCAGTCGGCAGCTTCATCAGCTTTCTGGACGCCGACGACGAGTTGATGGGCGATTTTATCGGTGCAGCTTTGCAGTTGTTTCAGCAAAACCCGGAGTTGATTGTTGCAAAGTGCGAAATGGAGTTCTTTGACCCGGTCAAAGGTTACATACTGCCGGTAGACGATCCGCGGCATCCATCGGCCATCCTCAGTTCTTCGTGCGGAATGGTGATGCGCCGTAACCACTTTCTGAAGATGGGAGGCTTTCCGGAAGACCTGGTGTTTCGGGGGCCTTCGGGCGGCGAGGACGTGGCGTTCATGCAGGCCGTGATGGCGCATTTCCAGCCCATTGCCCGTATTGAGCAGCCCGGTTACCGGGTATGGAGTCGATATGGCTCGCATGTGGATCGGTTTCTTGCCAGCACGCGGTTGGCAGATGGCGGCACTTTCGAGTTTATGGCGACCCTCAAACTTGAACCAGATATCGATCGGGTGGCGGAAGCCACGTTGCAATATCTCAAAGTGGTGGCGATCAGAGTTGCAGCATCGTCCTCAATTAACATCATATAGAAATGTCAGTCCTCTCGAACACTCTAAAAGGTCTTTTTGGCAGCAATAGCCGCAATGTCCCTCCGGCAGAAGTTGGCCAATTTCATATTGGCGATCTTCATCAAAAGGAGGGCGGAACAATTATTTGTTTTTTTGCTGGAAGTGAGGGAAATGCTTTAGCCGAAGGTACCAGGGCCGTGATGCTCCCCTTTTCCTCGATGGCGTCGGGGACAGTATTTATCGACTTGAACCAAGCTGGATGGCGTGATGAGTTGACAGAGGTGCTTTCCAATCCCGTATGGTTTGCGGCAAGTGCATTTGGTATCGGCCAAGACATCCCTGCCGTCATAGATGGCAAGTTGGTCAATTTGTGGGAGTCTGCTGGCGTCCCGTTCGTTCGCTTTTTTGGAGACATTCCTGCCTATTTTCCTGATAAGCATGTGGCTCAATATCACAATTCCATCAATGGCTACTGGGATGTTGCCCACGCGATGTTTTACCGACGCTGGTTTCGCGACCCAGCGCTGTCGATCGTGTGCTCCCCGGTTCTGATTGATCAAATGCCACTGGAACAAGTAGATGTGGCGAGCAAGGTCAAGGGTAAGCTGATCTTTCCGAAGAATGGGAACTCGCCTGCGAGATTGGTCGACTACTGGTGTATGGTTCTGCCCACTACTTTGAGCAAAGCTTTGCAGGTCTTGGGAGAGGAGTCCATCGGTCTGGATCGGATTGACAAAGAGCCATGTTTCGACGATCGAATCGTCCGCTATTTTTATGAAAAAGGGGTAGATATTGCAGCACAGCCGGCGGTACTGTGTTTTTTGGTTGCACAACTGGATGATTACCTTCGAAGAGTAAAGAGCACGATGATTGGTGAGGCGTTGCTTGACCTACCAATCACTATTCGTGGCCGCTTTTGGGATCACGTGGATTTTCGGGGAAAGCGGGCCACATATGACCCCAACTCGGATGTGGCAAGCACACTGCCACTGATTGATCAGGCTCCTGCAGTAGTAGATATGTCACCAAACACCCAGCATTCGCCCCACAACCGCATCTGGCAGGCAGTCGGTCGAGGGACGGCGTTTCTGACAAATAAACTGGAATACTTCGACTCAACATTGCCTATCGCTGATCGCTGCACCTTTGCCTTTGAGCGAGAGGCCATCCACAACTTGGTGGAGCATTACGTCACCCATCCGAAAGAAGCAGTTGATCTGGGACTTGAGCAGGCCCGCATACTGCGCCCCGTTTTTGATGAGGCACCTTATGTCAATACGGTATTGACCGCTGTGCAATTGTTAGCTTTTCGCCTTGGCGGTCGACCACCAGAAACTCAGAACTTTGTAGACTTCCCGCCTAAGCTCTTCGGTTGATTCCTGCTAACCCTTACTGTTCAATTGTGGGTGCTTTGGCTGTGCCAAGATTTGGACACATAATGCGCTTCCCATGACGAAGGCACTAGAAACACGGGCGACATTTGAAGCAAGAAATTCGTCTCCGACCCGTTGTCGTCCGTCACCATAGGGCCAAATGTAATCGTCGATAACGATCCAACCACCAGGTGTGACAAGGTCAGCCCATGCAGACACATCTGAATGGGCACTGGCGTAGCTGTGATTTCCATCCACATGCAGCATTGCAATGCGTCCCGAGTAAGTCGTATTGCCGAAAGTCGCAGTTGTCACGACTGGGTTGCGGCGGTATTCAACTGCGGCGTCAACTGACGGTAGCCGAAGATAGTTGTAAGCGGTCCACTAACCGCACCCCTATCGCGGAGGAGTGAATTCAGCAATGCTTGTGTCCATCAATAACGACGTGGACATATGTATGCAAGTGAAGTCAGAGGTGATGATCACCCACTGCGCCTCACTCTGAGCTCGTTCCAGAAAGGCCAGCGAACGCGGCATGCCCGCCGGAAATATCAGAATCCGTTTAGCCACGCTTTTCCCCTTTTTCGCACAGAAGAAAGATGCTTGAACACAGGTCGGGGTACTGCTGACCAAGCTTGTAGCAGCCCTCCAGATATTCCGGAGAAATGATGTCGGTGTTGAGCAGACGATCCCATTGAAAATTAGCCAGAGCCTTGAAGAATATTCCTGAGCGGTGTACCACGCTCAGCCCCGCGGCAACCGCGTCGCGCTCAAGCGTGTCAAGTGTGTACGTGCAATGATGGCCGTGCGTAGCCTCGGCTGGAGTGACAGCTGCATTATGGGAAATCAATCCCATTTTGACGGCAATCTGACGGGAAGGGGCGTTAGCATTTGGACAGACTAGGAACAATCGTCCGCCTTCTGCCAGCCACTCGTCGTTGACGCGTTTCAACACCAGCACTGGGTCATCCAGGTGTTCCAGTACATGGGTCAGAACGATGTTGTCGTATCGAAGCGGCAAGCTGACTTTTTCGAACAGAGCATGAACGTATTTCACTCGGCTGCCTAATAGGTTTTTAGCCTCTTGAATGGCCGCATCGGAAGCTTCTACGCAGGTGATGTCATCAAAGTGATTCAAAAAACGCCTTGTGAAGTTGCCTGTGAAACTTCCCAGTTCAAGCAAGTTGCCCGGTCTGAAGAATGGTTGGAACGAGCGGATCATGAAAGGATGCATCACGTCAAAATCAAAGCCGTAGGCATATTTTTCGTGTGCATCGTTTTTCGAATCACTCAGTTCCTTGTTGTAGTCTCTTATTGACAAAATAATCCTCTTTCCACGATTTAGCTAAACTTCCAGTACAGCCAACCCGAACCCTCGTCGACCGAATTCGTTGCCGTTGTACAGCAGGTATACCTTGCTATCACATTCAAAGAGGTGTGGATAGCACTGCATTTCAGAATCCCATCCATCACCTGACACGTCGATCCCAGCCAAGCCGTCATCGCGTACCCATTTTTTGAGATCGGTGGACCTTGCGTAGCCGATGCGATAACTGCGACTGCTGTCGTGCCGAAAGCCGAACGGCTGGCGGTAGCAAAAGTACATGTGGTACATCCCGTCAATGTAAATTACGGTCGGCAGAGCTTGGCATTCATCTGCGTTCAGTCGATCGCTGATGATCTGCTGACCATCACGCCTCCAGTTGAAGCCGTCTGGTGATATTGCATGCGCAATTTTGTATACCCGATCGGGCGGCTCGGTTTCGGTGAACTTCTGCCACTTGGTACCATAGATGTACCACATGTGATAGCTGTCGTCGAAGCGTTGTACAAAAGCGTCTCCCACAAGAAACGGCTCGTGCAGTGTTGCTGTCAACAATGGCCCGTTCCCGTAGCGTTGAAAAGTATCCCCGTCATCGTGGCTGATCGCGAGACCGATCGAGGCATCGGCCGAAACTGAAACCTTGCGGTTCCATCCAGTGGTGTAGGCTAGTACCCGGTCCCCATCCCTGAGAACATTGATGGGAAATATGCCGTGCTCGTCAAAACAGCCACGCCCGCCCAAGGGCAGAACTTCCTCGTTGGACACAGCTAGCAACCGCCTCATGTCGCGCGAAAAATCGGCGTAGGCTACATGGCTGAGGTATTTGCCGACGCTGTCGCGCTCGCGAGTAGAAAAGTACACACGCACTTTGTTCGCAAGAACCAGCGTTTGTGGCGACTGCGCGAATTCCACGCAACGGTTGGGCAGTGTGTGCTCGGTCGGGTTGAACAGCAAGCCAAGTTTCTTCCACTTCATGCCTGCCCCCACGCGTCCTCTGATTCCAGAATTGCCAGACCAAACCCAGCGCGCCCCATTCCATTGCCCTGATACAGCATGTACGTTGCTCCGTTCAACTCGAAGACATTTGGATAATTAACCATCTCCGAATCCCAGCCGGTTTCAGATATGCTGATGTCGATGGCATCATCATCTCGTCGCCAGTCCAACATGTCTGCCGACACGGCGTAACCGATGCGGTAACCGCCCTCCCTACCCTTGTAGTTGCGGATATCTCGATAGGAAAAGAACATGTGGTATCGACCATTGCGGTATATGACATCCGGGCAAGCCTGGCACTCCTGCGCCCCCAACTTATCAGCGATCAAATCCTTGCCGTGCTTTACCCAGTCAATTCCGTTGTCAGATGTGGCCATGCGGATTTTGTACACTGGCTCCGGCTTGCCGTCGACCATCGTCCACTCTTTACCCGCCACGTACCAGATCTGCCAGTGTCCATTGAACTTGCGTATACGCGGACTGCCAAGCAAGAAAGGCTCGTCCGGGGTGTAGGACAGGACCGGTCCGTCACCAAGCCGTTTGAATGTTTCGCCATTGTCCAGGCTGATGGCTAACCCGATGGCAGCGTTGAACGGTACGGACTCGCAACGTGTCCAGCCTGCATAGTAGGCACGAACTTCGTTGCCATCGCGGATAACAGAAACTGGATAAGTGCCGAACTCGTCAAACGTTCCGCATTTTCCTAGCTCCAGTACCGGCTGTTCACAAATGCGCAGAATGCTGTGCAGGTTATTGTGATCGAGGTCAACGAAAGAAATATAGCTGAGATACTGTCCGTCCGGACTCGGCGCTGGGCGCGAGCAAAAAAATACTCGCACCTGGGTGTCTGAAACCAATACTGAAGGCGACTGGGCGAACTCGTACATCCAGCTCTTGGTGGTCAGATCCTTGGGATCGAACACCTTACCCAGTTTTCTCCATCGGATCATAAAACCCCGCTCCTATTCGTCCGCCAAACGCCGCAGATTGCGTGCACCGGTCTTCAAACCGCCGTAGTAATAGTCATTAAAACCAGCTGCATCCATCAGGTCAAACACTTTCTGCATGTCGTATTCGACGCGATGCAAAGTGAAATTGTTTGCTTCGTACACGGCAAATGCTGCGCGTGGATCACCGTCTCTCGGCTGTCCAACCGAGCCCGGGTTGCAGTAAATTTTTTCGCCGAATCGCTGCACGGTTTGCAGGTGGGTGTGGCCTGACACGAACACGCGACCCTGCACCCGCGCGAAGTACTCGGCGCTGGGTTTGAGGTATTCGTCGATGGGGTCAGTCCAGCCACCGTGTACCAGCCGCACCTCGCCGATCTCACGCTGCACCGGAAAACCGCTCAACCATTCCAAATGCTCAGATCGGATGATGGTGCGCTGGTAGGCCAGACAGTCGTTCACGCTTTGCGAACGCGGGCAAAAGCCACCGCCCACCATATACCAGTCGTGGTTGCCCATGACACACGGAATCTCGCGCTCGCGAAGGGCGTGGCAGCACTCGTTGATTTGCGAGTAATAGCCCACCACGTCACCCGCACAGAAAATGCGTGTCACGCCCAGCCGGTCGATCTCTTCCAATACGGACTTAAGCGCCTCGTAGTTGCCGTGGATGTCAGATATGAACGCTGTCTTCATAAAATATGTATTCGTCGGTATAGCGCACCGCGCGGCCACGGCGAATGGCGGGCTGCATCGGTTCGCGATGATCCAGAAAGTAGTCCACCGCCATTGCGCTTTCGTTGTAGCCGAACGCGGTTCGAATGGAGGTGGATGAAGATATCCGGGGATTGATCTCCAGCAGCTTTACCCCCCCTAAGCAGCGGCGGAACTGGAAATTAGTCGGCCCCAACGGACGCAATAGATGGCACAGTTCATTCATCGACGGGACGAATTCTGCGGTGTCAGCTACTTCAGCCCTGTCGGTGAAGCCGTCGTGTGACAACTTGCGTCGCAGTGTCATGCTAGCGAAATAGCCGCCACGACCGTCACAAAATGCCGAAGTGGTGAATTCCTCATTGTCGTTGCCGACGATGGGCTGTGCCATGAGTAGCAGCCCGATGTCGGCGCGATACTTCTGAAACTCCGTTTCCGACGTCACCCGTACGATGCCCTTGGAGCCAAAGCCCCGGCGCGGCTTGAGCAGGAACGGCAGTCCAAATCGTTGCACCAGCGTTGCGAAATCGGAATCCAGCGAGCTCTCGATTGCGCAGGCGACCCCCGCTTCTGACAATCGCTGGTAAAAGCCCCACTTGTCTTTGCATAGGGCAATCAGTTCCGGCTCATTGAGCAAGGGCAGTGCTCCGGTCGCGCGGATCTCGGGTATATGCTCGATCCAATGGTACATATCAATCTCGATGCCGGGAACTAGCAGGTCGATGCGCTGCTGGCGCAGCGTGGTCAGCAGCCAGTCGAGATACTCTGGCGCGCCGGTGGGCGGTGCCCGTTCGAACACGTTGCAGAACGCGGGAGCTACAGAGTCGTCGTAAATCGACGTACCGACCAGGTAACACGACTGCCCGACGCGGCGCAACGAACGAAGAATGCCGTATCCAACTATGCCGCTGGCACCGGAAACCAGTACGCGCTTCATAGACTAGCCTTTCTGCGCACTGCCTCGCGGGCCAGACCCTGGGTCAGCGCAATCTGGGGAAAAAAGTTTATTCGTCGGTACAGCGAGTCATCTTTCGCGAAAGTCTTGTCGGGAATATCTGGCTTGGTAGCATCGAAGCGAATAGTGCCGGCACTCGAGAAGGCTGCCAATGCAGCGCAGGCGATCTCAGAGTAGCGTACGTCGGACAGACTGCCACAGTCATAGCGGCCTTCAACTCGCTGCCGTACGACGCGGGCGATGACTTCGGCCACATCTGCTGCGTGAATAAAATTGCGTCGGGCATCATTGTTGCCATGGAGAACAATGTTCTCATTGCGCTGAGCCAGGTCCATCAGCTCGTACAAGAATGGTTGGTGGCGGCGGAATGCTTCGCCTTCGCCATACAGTTGAGACGGACGCAATATTGCTA
>CAJAVE010000296.1 GCA_903945325.1 uncultured beta proteobacterium
GAGCGGAAGCTGCCGAACTGGCGGTACATCACATCGCTCTGGGCGTGCAACTGCTTGGCAATATCGACCGAGTCCATGGCCCATTCCAGCATTTGCGACAAATCCTGTTTGAGGAAGTCGCGCTCCTGCGCCGTGACCAGCTTGTTGATGCCCCCCGGTACGGCACCGGTGCCGTGCACGCGCTTGCCCGAGGTGATGCGAATGATTTCCTGCCCGAACTTGCGCAGCAAAATGCCCTTCTTGGCGACGTCTGGATGTGCCTGCGCTACTCCCACAATATTGCGCTGCGCCACTGGCGAGCTGAATCCAAACAGCAGGTCGGGTGACGACAGGTGGAAAAAATGCAGTGCGTGCGATTGCAGCATCTGGCCATAGTGCATCAACCGTCGCACCGCTTCGGCACTGGCGGTAATTGGAGACGCCCCAAGAACGCGGTCAAAGGCTTTTGAGGCAGCCAGGTGGTGCGATACCGGACAGATACCACAAAGGCGCTGCACCATGACGGGCACTTCCCAATAGGGACGTCCTTCGATGAATTTTTCGAAACCCCGAAACTCCACGATGTGCAGACGTGCCTGCTGCACCTGGTTGTTTTCGTCCAGCAGCAAAGTGACCTTGCCGTGTCCTTCCACGCGCGAGACAGGGTCAATCGCCACGCGTCGCAAACCCTGCGGGTTGGCCGCAGTTTCCAGTTCAAAGCTCATGGTGATACCTCGCAGATTTCAGTCATAGCGCAACAGCCCGTGGCCCAGATGCGGTGTGCGTCCGGCCAGAAGCTCGGTTAAAAAGGCCCAGATGGCATCCCCCGAGGGCGGGCAGCCCGGCAGAAAATAGTCGATATGCACGACTTCATGGATGGGGTGCACACGGTTGAGCGGTAGCGGTAATTCCGGGTCGTTGGGTATCTGGTTGCCTGGTGTGCCCCCTACCTGCCGACAGTACACGTCATGCATCATTTGCCCCACATCGCGCTGGTTGCGCTGTGCCGGCAACCCGCCGTTGACCGCGCAGGCGCCCATGGCAATCAGTATCTTGCAGTTTGCCCGGAAGTCCCGCAGTACATGCACGTTTTCTGCGTTGCACAGGCCACCTTCAATCAAACCGATGTCGCAGCGGCCAAGGGTCTTGATGTCGGTCAGCGGCGAGCGGTCAAACTCCACCAGTTCCAGCAGTTCGAGCAGCCGCTCATCAATATCCAGAAAGGACATGTGGCAGCCAAAGCAGCCTGCCAGGGACACAGTGGCGAGCTTGAGCTTGCGCGGCATGTGGGGGGGCGCAGCGGGCGGCGCGTCGGTGCTGTCTAGGATTGCGCTCATGGCTTGCTCTCTTCAATTTGTGCAGAAATCGGCTTGATGTCAAAGGCACGCTGACCAATGGGAACGCAGAACCCCTCGCGTTTGTGAAGTATGGCGCCTACCGGGCACACATTGGCGGCTCGGTCAGTGGCTGTCAATGCACTGTCGACCATCTTGCCGCTGGGGCTGTTGATCAGTAAATGGGTCTGGATGCCGTGCCCGCCGATGGCAAATACATCCTTGCGGTCGACATCGTGGCTGGCCCGCACACACAACGAGCACAGGATGCAACGGTTGAGGTCCAGCAGCAAGTCCGGATGGCTGGCATCAACCCGGCGATCGGGGTAGAACTCTTCAAAGTGCGGGCCTTCCATGCCCATTTCGTAGGCCGTTGCCTGTAGCTTGCAGTTGCCGCTCTTTTCACAGGATGGGCAAAAATGATTTCCCTCAATGAAAATCATCTGCAGCAAGGTCTTGCGCTGCGCGTTGAGTTCCTCGGTGTTGCTAAATACTTCCTGCCCGGACGCGGCCTGTACCGTGCAGGCAGCTCCTATGCGGCCATTGATCTTCACGGTGCAGAGACGGCATGAGCCTTTGGCACCAAAGTCCGGGTGCCAGCACAAGTGCGGTATGTAGTGCCCGGTGCGTGTGGCTGCTTCCAGAATGGACTCGCCCGGGCCGAAGTCGATTTCCTCGCCGTCCAGCGAAAACGTGCCAGGGCTTAATGCGTCAATGCGGGTGTGGTCGGTCATGCCAATGTCTCCAGGTGCGCGCCGCTGTCATCCCGTCCTGTGGCCAGACGCGCTTGCGATAACTCGGCATCCATGTCAAAGCCGGGTGCAAAATGCAGTGACTTCATATGCTGCTCGTAGGCGGGTCGGAATTTGGCGATGGTATCGCGCAGAGAATTGCAGGCCGTTGCGCCCAAGCCGCAGTGCGTTGCACCATGCATGAGTTTGTCAAGCTGGTACAGGATTTGTACGTCTTCGCTGGAGCCGTAACCCTTGCGGAGTTTGCCCATGCGCCTGACAACCAACTCGGTTCCGACACGGCACGGTGTGCAAAACCCACAACTTTCGTGCGCGAAAAACTGAGCGAAGTTGTAAGCCACTTCAAACATGTCGCGGCTGCGGTCGAAGATCATGAAGGCACCGGCGGTGTGCACGTCCTCAAATCCAATCCGACGGCCGAATTCCATCGCTGACACACAGACTCCAGAGGGCCCCCCCACCTGAATGGCTTGTACATCGTTGGCGCCACAGTCTTCCAGGATACGGCCAATGCGGGTTCCAAAGGGATATTCATACAGGCCGGGGCGTTCGCAGTCGCCAGAAATCGAATGAATTTTGGTTCCGGTGGATTGCGGAGTCCCAATCCCGGCCCACCAGGCGCCGCCATGTACCGCGATGTGGACTGCTGCACAGAAAGTCTCGACGTTGTTGACGGTTGTGGGCTGGCCCAGATAACCGCGCTCTACAGGGAAGGGAGGGCGAATGCGGGGTGTGCCGCGTTTGCCTTCAAGCGATTCGATCAGCGCTGACTCTTCCCCGCAAACGTAGGCACCTGCGCCGACATGAATCTCGATATCGAAATCAAAGCCTGATTGACCCAGGATGGACTCACCCAACAGGCCCTGCTTCTTTCTGCGTTCAATGGCTGCCAGCAGAGGTTCCAGCAAATAGCGGTACTCGCCACGCAAATACATCAGACCCTGTCGCGCACCGATCACAAAGGCCGCAATCGTCATGCCTTCAAAAATGGTATCGGCATAGCTGCTGAGCAAGACACGGTCCTTGAAGGTGCCAGGCTCGCCTTCGTCCGCGTTACACACCACGTAATGTGTGTCCGAACGCGCATTGCGGCACAACTGCCACTTGGTGCCGGTGGCGTAGCCCGCCCCGCCACGCCCCCGCAGTTTGGAGCGCTTGAGATCGTCCAGCATTCCCTGTGGACCGCGTGCGATGGCGGCGGCGATGGCCTTACCGGGAAAAGGTTGCTCGCCGAGTTTGACGTCCGCACGGCGGATCTGGTCATCCACGCGGGACCATTCGCTTGGCCACTGTTCTACGGGAACCTGGCGTTCGATCAGCGCTGCCATGTGATCGATGCGCTTTGGAGTCAGGCGGGTGACGATCTGATGGTGGTTAATGAGTGCGGCAGGGCCCTGATCACAGAGCCCCGTACACGAGGTGGTCGACACACTGACCCGGCCGTCGGCACGTACTTTGTTGGGTTCCAGCTTGAGCAAATGGCGCAGGTGGCGCGCCATTTCTTCACTGCCACCCATGCGGTCGGTAATGTTGTCGCTGAACAGCACGCGGTACTGGCCCACGGGCTGGTCATAAAAGAAATGGTAGAAACCGGCCACGCCTTCCACATGTGCCAGCGGTAACTTGAGGGCCGTGGCAACTGCACTGAGCGTGTCGCGCGAAAGCCACGTCTCGCGTGTCTGTATTTCCCGCAGAATTTGCACCAGCCGGTGCGCCGCGTGTCCATGGCGCGCCAGGAGCGCCTCAAAATAGCCTGAGGGTGGATTCATGGTGGATCAATCCTTTTTTAGGGCACCGTACCGGGCACATTGTCAACGTGTACGCCTCGGGTTATCTTGTCGTATGTCAAGACAAAGGCTGAAGGACGGTGGGTGCGGTTAGACTGACGCACTTGTTTTTTTGCGAGATCCCATCATGAGCGAACTTGTTGCGTACAGTCTGGAAGACGGCATTGCCACACTGACCCTGAACAACGGAAAGGTCAACGCCTTTTCGCATGAGCTGATCGCCCAGTTCAACAGCTGCCTTGACCAGGCACAGGCCGCCGCGGCCGTGGTAATCGTGACCGGGCAACCCGGCATTTTGAGCGGCGGCTACGACCTTAAAGTCATGATGTCTGGCCCACAAAATGCCATCGACTTGGTGGCGGCCGGCTCCACACTGGCGCGGCGCATGCTGGCGCACCCGCAACCCATCATCGTGGCCTGCCCTGGCCATGCAGTGGCCAAGGGTGCCTTTGTGTTGCTGTCGGCGGACTACCGTATTGGCGTGGAGGGGCCGTTCACCATCGGACTCAACGAAGTCAAGATCGGCATGACCATGCACCATGTCGGCATCACGATCGCCCAGGACCGTTTGACCAAGCCCGCCTTCCAGCGCGCCGTGATCAACGCCGAAATGTTCACACCGCAAGGCGCTGTAGCCGCTGGTTTCCTGGACCAGGTCGTGGCACCCGAGCAGTTGATGGCCACCGCACTGGAAATCGCCCACCAGATGAAAAAGCTCAACATGACGGCCCACCGGAACACCAAGCTCAAGGTGCGCAAGGCGCTGCTGGAAACGCTGGACGCCGCCATCACGCTGGACAAGACCATTAGCCTGATGTAATTTTCGACAAAATACGGCTCTAGCACCCGCATACATTGCGTAAGCAGCTATATTTTTAATAGCATATTGCAGGGGTGTTTCGCCCGTGCGCAGAGACCAGCCCTGCGCTCGCAGCTTGCGGCATATCAATCAGCATCTGGGGGGGCCCACCCTAGAATGAGCGAATCACCACGCTTGGGAAAGCCCGCATGTCCTCCACTTCGATCCGCCGCCTTTTGTTGGGCCTGCTCGCCGTCTGCCTGCTTGGCGCGGGTATCTGGTGGACCAAGCGACCCAAGCCCGTCTCGGTTGTATTGACCGAAATCAGCCAGGGTCGGGTGGAGTCCAGCATCGCCAACACCCGCGCCGGCACCGTTGAAGCCTGCATGCGCACCAAGCTATCGGCCACGATGGGCGGACGCATTGAGGTGCTGGCCGTCAAAGAAGGCGACAAGGTCAAGAAAGGCCAATTGCTGATGAAGCTGTGGAACGATGACCAGCAGGCGCAAAGTACGCTGGCCATGGCGCAGGTGGAGACCGCCCGCAAGCGAACAACCGAGGCCTGCACCGTGGCGGCGAATGCCGAGCGCGAATCGGAGCGCCAGGCAGCCTTGTTCAAGCAAGGTTTTGTTTCCAGTTCGCGTGACGAGCAGGCCAGGGCCGACGCACAGGCACGGCGCGCCGGCTGCGATGCGGCCAAGGCTGATGTGCTGCAAACCCAGGCACGGGTCAATGCCACACGCGTCGAGCAAAACCGCACGGTGCTCTACGCACCCTTTGCCGGCACGGTGGCCAAGATCGTGGGCGAGGTGGGCGAGTACTCCACGCCTTCGCCACCCGGCGTGCCCACGCCACCGGCCATTGACCTGATTGACGACACCTGCCTGTATGTGCGCGCGCCCATGGACGAGGTGGATGCCCCCAAGATCAGCGCCGGACAGACCGTTCGCATCAGTTTTGACGCGCTGCCCAAGCAGTCCTTCCCCGGCAAGGTCAAACGCGTGGCGCCCTATGTATCGGCCGTGGAGAAGCAGGCCCGCACCGTGGACATTGAGGCCACGCTGGACGCCGACAAATCGCCCCCGCGCCTGCTGGTCGGCTACAGCGCTGACGTGGAAGTGGTTCTGGCAGTGCGCGAGAACGTGGTGCGCGTACCAACATCGGCCTTGCAGGAGGGCGGGCGTGTGTTGATCGCTGGCGCAGATGGCACGCTGCAGGAGCGCACGGTCAAAACCGGCCTGGCGAACTGGGAATTTACCGAAGTACTCGAAGGCCTTGCAGCGGGCGACAAGGTCGTGACCTCGCTGGAGCGCGAAGGCGTCAAGGCGGGCGCTGCGTTCATCGCGGACGACAAAGCCAAAAAATGACTTCGCCGCAAATCCAGCTCGCAGGCATCGAGCGGGTCTTTCACCTGGGTGATTCCGCGGTGCACGCCCTGCGCAACCTGAACCTGTCGATCTCGGCAGGGGAGTACCTGGCGGTGATGGGGCCGTCCGGCTCGGGCAAATCGACCCTGCTGAATCTGCTGGGCCTGCTGGACCGACCCAACACCGGGCTGTACAAGCTGGAGGGGCGCGACGTCACCACCCTGTCGCCCGACGAGCAGGCACGGGTGCGCAGCCAGCGCATCGGGTTTGTGTTCCAGAGCTTTCACCTGGTGCCGCGCCTGACTGCAGCTGAAAACATTGCCCTGCCCATGGTGCTGGCCGGTCTGGCACCGGTGCAGCGCGCTGTGCGGGTCAAACAGGCCCTGAAGGACTACGGTCTGGAAAACCGTGCCAGTCACCGGCCAGATGAACTGTCGGGCGGCCAGCGCCAGCGCGTAGCCATCGCACGGGCCACCATCATGCAACCCGCCATGATTCTTGCGGACGAACCCACCGGCAATCTGGACCGGGCCACGGGCGAGGAAGTAATCCGCCTGCTGGAGGGGCTCAACGCCAGCGGCGTGACGCTGATCATGGTGACCCACGACAACGCACTGGGCGCTCGGGCGCACCGCCAGTTGCTGATGGAAGACGGCGCAGTCAAGCAGGACCAGCGCCACGACATGCCGCAAGATACAGGCCCCGCGCCATGCGCAGTACCGACCTGATCCGTTTCGCACGCGACGCCGCCACCGGCAATCCGTTGCGCGCATCGCTGCTGGTGCTGGCCATGGCCATTGGCGTGGCGGCGGTGGTGGTGCTGACTGCTTTGGGCGACGGCGCGCGGCGGTACGTGATGAACGAGTTCTCGTCTCTGGGAACCAACCTGGTCATCGTATTGCCCGGTCGCTCGCAGACCGGTGGATTCAGCCCCGGCAATGCCATCACTAACACCACGCGTGACCTGACCATTGACGACGCCCAGGCCCTGCAGCGGGCCAGCGCGGTCGCCAAGGTGGCACCACTGACTGTGGGCACGTCGGAGATCAGTGCCGGAGGCAAGTTGCGCGAAGTCATGGTTGCAGGCACGGTTTCGCAATACATTGCGGTGCGCAACATGACCATGGCGCAGGGGCGATTCCTGGCCGCCGGTGACTGGAGCCGCGGCGCCAGCGAAGCGGTGATTGGTGCCAAGGTACGGGACGAGATTTTTGGCAACATGTCTGCGCTGGGGCAACTGGTGCGCATTGGCGACCGGCGCTTTCGCATCGTCGGCGTGCTGGCTCCCAGCGGCCAAGGTTTGAGCATGAATACCGATGAGCTGGTGTTTGTGCCGGTCTCCATCGCGCAGTCCATGTTCAACAGCAACACGCTGTTTCGAATACTGGTCGAGGCCAATGGCCGCGACGCCATTGAACTGGCCAAAATCCAAGTGGCCGACATCATCAAACTGCGCCACGAGGGTGAACAGGACGTGACGGTCATCACCCAGGACGCGGTGCTCGCCACATTCGACCGTCTGCTGGGCGCGCTCACCCTGGGTGTGGCCGGTATTGCTGCCATCAGCCTGGCGGTAGCCGGCATTCTGGTCATGAATGTGATGCTGGTGTCTGTCAGCCAGCGCACTGCCGAGATTGGTCTGCTCAAGGCCCTGGGTGCTACTGGCGCAGGCATCCGGCTGGTGTTTCTGACCGAGGCCACGATGCTGTCGCTCGCTGGTGCGCTGGTGGGCTACGTGCTGGGGCAACTGGCTGCCGCGCTGATCCGGCAGCTGTATCCCACATTTCCAGCCTATCCGCCGGATTGGGCCGTTTTTGCCGGGCTGGCCACGGCGCTGGTGACCGGCATATTGTTTGGCGTGCTGCCCGCGCGTCGCGCCGCGCAGCTAGACCC
>CAJAVE010000297.1 GCA_903945325.1 uncultured beta proteobacterium
CTACGAGACCCAGCGCCTGGGCCTGCACGGGCGCGTAACCGGTTCGCACCTGACGTCGATGCACAGCATGGACAACTACTACGTGTCCAAACTCATCGCCCTGATGGCTGAAGCCCAGGTGCACGTGGCCAGCAACCCGTGTGTCAACATCACGTTGCAGGGCCGCTTTGACACCTACCCCAAGCGCCGCGGCCTGACCCGCGTGCCCGAGCTGATGGCCGCAGGGCTTACCGTTGCCTTTGGCCAGGACGACATGTTGGACCCTTGGTACGCGCTGGGCAGCGCCGACATGCTGGAGGTGGCCAGCATGGGCCTGCACGTGGCCCAGATGACCAGCCAGGCCGCCATGCGCCAATGCTTTGAGGCCATCACCACCAACCCAGCCAAGATCCTCGGGCTACAAGGCTACGGCATCGAAAAGGGCTGTCATGCGGACTTTGTGATGCTGCAGGCCCGCGACCCGGTGGAGGCGCTGCGACTGAAAGCCACGCGGCTCAAGGTGTTCAAACGCGGCAAGTTGCTGGCAGAAACCCCGGCGCGCACGGCTGCGCTGCACCTGCCCGGCCGACCGGACCAGACCTCTTTCCTGCAATCCGAATAGGCCACCAGCCCTGGTAAAAATTGCGCAAGCCGCCGCGTAGACACCGCGGTGGCAGTCATATGCGTATAGGCACGGCATGGTGGTGCTTCCGGTATATTCCCTGCAACAACACAGGGGATTCGCTTATGACGGGTTTGAGTCGGATAGGGAAAATTCGATTGGCTAGTCTCAGAAAGCTGACACTGCTGGGCATCGTCGCAGCGCTTCTGTCCGCCTGTACCACTGCCAGCTTTGAACCAGTTGTTGCCAAAAAAACCGGACCGCCCGTGTCGTTCGATGCTGAACTAGGGTTTTCAGAGGAGGCAGTTCGAAACGGAGTCGTCGCCACGAAAGAGCAGTGCGACCGCGTGGAGAACGCCGTGTGGGCGCAAACGGCAGAGTTGGGACAGGCCTGTCTTCGCTACTGGGCCTCGGGTTTTTCGAACACTTCGTCCAACCGTGCAGTCGTCTACTTCGCAGGTGACTGTTGGCACTACTCCAAGGGCCTCGAAAATGGATGCCGGGAACAGACAACTGCGCGACTGAAGGCAAACGCCGAAAGCAGTTCCAAGCAGTTGGGGGTTCCCTACGTCGTTTTTGCGAGACCCGGTGTTTTTGGATCGTCCGGAGATCACATGCAGCGCCGACGACCCGCCGAGTCCAAATTGATTTCCGCTGGGCTCGATGCGCTGAAGAAGCGCTTGAAGATCGACGAGTTCGTGCTGGCCGGTCAAAGCGGCGGGGGGCACGTTACCGCATCGCTCATCACACTTCGATCAGACGTCGTTTGCGCTGTGCCTGCTTCAGCCCCTTCATCGCCGCGCATCCGGTGGCAGACCTTGAAGTGGACGCGGGACGCAACCGGCTATGAAGATTCCTACGAGCCACACGAGCATTTGGACAAGAGCCGCATGCACCCAAAGCTCAGAGTGTTCGTGCTGGGCGACCCCAACGACAAAGAGGCGGTGTGGGCATCACAGACTGTTTTGGCAGACAAGCTCCGAGCCGCGGCCGTGCCTGTGGACGTGTTGACCGGCGAAGGCGTAGGCACCAAGGCTCATGGACTTGGCAAGTCTGCTATCACGGTAGCGGGCTGGTGCGCAAACAACGTTCCAAGCGAGGAAATCGTGCGCAGAGCAGCAACCGGTCTTCGCGGCTGACGCCATGCCCCACTACTGGCTCATGAAATCCGAACCCAGCGAAGTCTCGGTGGACGACGCGCTGGCGGCACCCAACGCTACGGTTCCATGGACCGGAGTTCGCAACTACCAGGCGCGCAACTTCATGCGCGACGCCATGCAGGTGGGCGATGGCGTGCTGTTCTACCACTCCAGTTGCGCCGAACCGGGCATCGTTGGCATTGCGCGGGTGGCGTCCGGCGCTTACACCGACCCCACACAGTTCGAGGCGGATTCGCCCTACTTTGACGCCGCCTCCAAACCCGAGTCGCCACGCTGGTTGCTGGTGGATGTGCAGGTGCTGCACAAGACGCGCAACCTCACCCTTCCCGAGTTGCGCGCTGACACCGAACTGTCCGGCCTGCTGGTGCTGAATAAGGGCAACCGACTGTCCATCACCCCGGTGGAGCCGCACCACTGGTGTGCCATTCTGCAGCGGCTGGGCCTATCAACGACCGGTTAACTTGAACACCGAAACAGACTGAACCAACTCGTCGGCCAGCGACTTCAACCCTGCGGCTGCCGCGGCCATCTCTTCCACCATGGCGGCGTTTTGCTGGGTAGTCTGGTCCATCTGGGCAATGGCTTCGCCCACCTGCGCCACGCCAAGGGCCTGTTCGTTGCTGGCAGCACTGATCTCGCCCATGATGTCGGTTACGCGCTTGATCGAGTTCACCACTTCTGTCATGGTGACGCCGGCCTGGTCGACCAGTGTGGTTCCGTGGTCCACCCGCTCCACGCTGGCGTTGATCAGGCTCTTGATCTCCTTGGCAGCGTCGGCACTGCGCCCGGCCAGCGAACGCACTTCGGTTGCCACCACGGCAAAGCCCCTGCCCTGCTCGCCCGCGCGCGCTGCCTCCACCGCGGCATTGAGCGCCAGAATATTGGTCTGGAACGCAATGCCGTCAATCACGCTGATGATCTCGGAAATCTTGTGTGACGACTGGTTGATGCCTTTCATGGTCTCAACCACCTGGCCCACCACCGCGCCACCGCGCTCGGCCACGGTCGACGCATTCATGGCCAGCTGATTGGCCTGACGGGCCGAATCGGCGTTCTGCTTCACGGTGGAGCCCAACTCTTCCATGGATGCGGCTGTTTGCTCCAGTGCACTGGCCTGCTGCTCGGTGCGGGCTGACAGGTCGTTGTTGCCGTCCGCAATTTCTGCACTGGAGGTGGCAATGCCCTCGGAACTCTGGCGCACGTTGGAAACCAGTTTGACCAGACTGCTCTGCATGTGCAACAGCTGCGCCATCAGGCTTTGGGTGTCACCGGGCCGAGTCTTGATCACCGTACTCAAGTCACCCTCGGCCACATTCTGTGCCAGACGGGTGGCTTCGCTCGGCTCGGCACCCAGCTCGCTCAACTGGCGCTTGACGATGGCGCCAATCACAAAATACAGTGCAATCTGCAACACAGCCTGCCCGGCCCACAGCCAGCCGTTCATGGTGCGAATGGCGGCCACATCTTCATTCACGTCCGCCTTGATGCTGACCACGCCAATGGTGGTGCCGGCA